>VHCN01000005.1 GCA_016871675.1 Verrucomicrobiota bacterium | reverse complement strand
TGACGGTCTCTTTTGCCGCGAACTGGCCGTCCTGATAAAGCCACTTGTGGACTTGGAGTTGGTGGCCCTTGCCAAAAAGGGCTTCCACCGCCTCGGGCGTGAGGTGGCAGTGACGAGCGCTGACATTCACGACGAGGGGGTTAGGAGCGGAAGCCTTGCGCGGGAGCGGCTTACCCAGCCTGCCATAAACGGACTGCCTGACGAGATGCTCGATGACAGCCCGAGGCGGCAACGGTTGAGTGACGACAGCCATTACGAAACCGAGTCTGTCAGTTTTTGAAAAATAGTCAAATGATTTCTTGCAAAATCTTTCAACTTCTATCACTGTGCTTCCATACATGACGGCAGAAGAGCGACAAACTCGTATCGCAGAACACCTTGTGAAGGTGGAGTTCGCCTCGCTTGAGGAGCTTTCCGAGCTCGTGGATGCGTCCGTTTCGACTGTCCGGCGTGATGTGACCTTCCTTGAATCCAAGGGCTCAGTGTGCCGAACTCACGGGGGCGCCCGATTGGTGAACCCGAAGTCGGACGAATACACGTTTAGTGCGCGGGACACGCATCAACTCGCGGAGAAGGAGTCCATCGGAGCAGCTTGCGCCGCCCTGATTTCACCGAACCAAACGGTCATAATTGACGCAGGCACGACATGCTACCATGTGGCTAGACACTTGGAGGCGAAGCGGCCGCAGGTCTTCACCAATTCCCTGCCCGTGGCGAATCTGTTTTCCACGGCGCACAAACTGGAGGTGGTCGTTTCTGGCGGCGTGATCTATCCACGACTCGGCGTCCTGGTCGGCCCGCTGGCGGTGGAGGCGTTTTCGAAGATCCGCGCCGACGTGGCGATCATGAGTTGCGGCGGCGTCACGGCGGCGGGCATCACGAACTCGCACGGGTTGCTCATCGACATCCAGCGCGCCATGATCAACGCCGCCCGACGCGTGATCTTCTGCGTGGACTCCACCAAATTCGGCCGGCAATCCATTTCCAAGCTCTGCGACCTGGATATCATCGACGTCGTCGTCACCGACCCCGCCGCGCCGGAGCCCTTCCTCGAATTGCTGAGGAGCCGCAAAGTCCACGTCGTGGTCGCGCGCGGAGAATCGGTGGAACCAATGCCGGAATTGCCCGCCCCGTCGGCCAAGGAACTGAAAGCGATGCTTGAGGCGCAGGATGATTCAGACGAATTGCCCGTCCACGTTCTGTAATCGGCACGGCTCGCGGGGGGCGTTGAACAGCGTTTTGACTCGGTTGGGCCGGGCGAAACGCGTTTCTACTTTCTGGGTGTCGCGTTGATTTCGATGCGGTCTTTGCCGATGACGGCAGTGCCTTGCACTCGCGTTGCAGCGGGGGTGATGCCCTGCGGGAGGTCCACGACGGTGTTGGTCGGCGAGACGTTGAGGCCGAGCGCCTGAGGCGACGGCCCGCTCGCAGGTGTGAGCGGGGCGAGGCCGCGCGATCCCGGTTGTTGCGCCGGCAAAGCGACGGAACGCGCAGCCGGCGCGGGGTCCGTCAACCGCTGGCGCTGACGTTTGTCGATCGATTCGTTCATATGACTGCCGGGGCTCGTTTGGAGGTTTCGCTCGGCATCGGAGTCCCGGGGTTGCGGAACAAAGACACCCGTGAACACCACCGGCTGATTCAAGGTGCGATTCGTCCCCGCCGCCCGGAAGTAAAACGTCGCGCCGGGCGCGGCTTCCGATGCCTTGAGCTTGGAATCAGCCTCGTTCAGGCGACCGGTTGTGACCGCCGGAAGGTCTCGGACCTGTTTCTGAAGTTCGTCAAGGGTGCGCTTCTTGGCCTCGCCGAGTTCCCGGTCGGACCACTGCACGTCGGTTCCCGTCGCCGGGGTGACAACTCCCCAGTAAGTCGAGCCGTCTGCATCGGTAACGACGACTCGGTTGCCGTCGCTTTCGAGTCGGAAGTTGGTAAGCACGTCCGGCATCGGCGGAGAAAGCAGGTTGCGGCGGAACTTCGCCCGCGTCTCGTCCTGCGAGAATTCCTGTCGCAGCGCCTTGTCGGAGGCGAAGAAACCTCCTATTGCGGTCGTGCCGGCTGCAGGCGTGACCGTCGCAGCCAAGGCATCCTTGCGTACCGCGTTCATCGTGGGTTCGGCCTGTGGTCGAACCCCGGCAGTGGCGGGCTTGCCGGCTTCAACCGCTGGTAAGGCCTGCGATGCTGAGGGTGCGGCCGGAGGCGCGAGGTGCAAACCAGGCTCGGGTGCCGCGCCATCCCGGACCGTCGCAGTCTCAGCCTTCGCCTTCTCCAGCTTCGGCAACTCGGCGGAAGGGGCGCGGTTCAATCGATCCGTCGCCACGGCCACGCCGTTGTCGTTCTTGTCCTTTGCCGGAGCGATGAGTTTCTCGCGGTCGACGCGCCTTGGAGCGCCTTCGCGATAAGCATTGACCACTTCCCTCCCGGCGTTGTCGCGGAGCGGCGCGACTGCAGGCACTGGCTGCGGGGTGCTCCCGCCGGCGGAGAAACGGACTGGTTCGCCTCCCGCGCGCCCCGCGAGTGCGCTGCCCTCGCCGGCACCGGCGCGCTCGGCCGGGCGGTCGCCGAGGAAGTCCGGCGCGGGTCGCGCGGTCGGAGACGTTGCTGTGCTTACCGGCCCGCCGCGCCCGCCCTGGTCATCGCTGTCGGTGGTTGTGGTGCGCCGGTTGTCCTGCTGGATGAAAGTGAGCACGAGCGCGAAGGCCGCGAGCGCGGTGGCGCCGAACGCGAGCCGAGGCCAGAATCGCGGGAGCCAGTTGGGCGGGTGCGGCGTGGTGGCGAAGGGTCTCGCGAAGTTGCGGGTCGCCTCCTCGCTCGAGGCCGCGAGCGGCTGGGCGATGGCGCGCTGCACTTCGGCCTGCAGCATGGCGCGCGTGGCCGGATGCAGTTCCGCGGGCGCGGCTTGGTGCGCCCGGCTTTGGCCGTAGTCGCGCAAGGCCTTTTCGATCGGACGGTCGGGTTCGCGGTTCATTTAAACTGTGGGTTGGACGGGGAAACGGCGGATTTCTCCCGCTTTTGTTTGGCCCGGAGGACGGCTTCCAGTTTGTCGAGGCACTTGCTCAGGCGCGAGCTGACGGTCTTCTCGTTGAGTTGGAGCGACTGGCTGATCTCCTCGTAGCTCAAGTCGGCGAAGTAGCGCAGTTCAATGATTTCCTGGCACGGGCCACCGAGCTCGTCGAGCGCGACGCCGACCAGCGCGATCCACTCGGCCTTGAGCAGCGACGTGTCCGGCGACGGCGCGGGACTCGGCGGATCGAGCGTGAGCCCCGTCTCTGCGTCCTCGGCGTTGAGTGAAAGCGTGAGCTGTCCGCCGCCGCGTTTGGCGGCGCGGATTTTCTCGCGGTAATCCCGCGCCTTGTTCGCGGCGATCCGGAAAATCCACGTCTGCACCGCGCTGCCGCCGTGGAACGTGGCGATGTGCTTGATGACCGAGAGGAACGCCTCCTGGCAGATTTCCTCGACGTCCTCGCGCGAAAAGTCCGGCGCCAACTGCGCGACGAACCGGCCGGCCGCCGCGTAGTGGAGGTCGAAGAGCTCGTCCCACGCGCGCGCCTCGCCACGCCGGCAACGTGCCAGCAGCTCGGCTTCCGCGGAGGAATTCATGAGGCGGCACTGTAGGCGCGGGATGCGAGCTTGGCCAGCCTGTCGTGTGATCTGGGCAGCGGCCCACAAGATTCGATCCGCACGACGCCGAAACAGCGTGAACCGCGTGAACCCTCGACGGTCATTCCAGCGAGGCGTGGCGCCGAAGGAAACGTGCGCCGGCTTCGGTCAAGCCGCCGGGCTTTCGCCGGGACGCGATGCGGTGCCGGCGGGGGCGGGCGGTTCGGAGGGAGCGGTGGGATCGACGCGCGGCGGTTCGGCGGTTTGGCCGGTGACTTCCGCAAGGGAAAGCTGCTCGGGCGGAACGGTCGCGAGTCCGGCATCGGCGGTGAGCAGTTGCCCGGGCTTCTTCACCACGATCTTCCGCAGTTCATCCGCGGCGGGCAGGTCGTCGAGCGCGCGCAATCCAAAATACTGCAGGAACTCCGGCGTGGTGCCGTAGGTGCCGGGACGCCCGGGCACGTCGGCGTGGCCGGTCTGCACGACGAGGTTGCGCTCGATGAGCGTCTGGATGACGCCATCCACGGACACGCCGCGAATCTGCTCCATCTCGGCGCGCGTGAGCGGCTGGCGGTAGGCGATGATGGCGAGCGTCTCGAGCGCGGGCTGCGAAAGGCGCGACGGGCGGTTGCGCGAGCCGAGCAACGCGCGCAGCCACGGCGCGAATTCGGGCTGGCTCACGAACTGCCATGCGCCGGCGACGCACGCGAGCCGGTAGCTGCGTTGCGCGGCCTCGTGGTCGCGCGCGAGTTCCTCGAGCGCCGTCGTGAGCGCCTCTTCCTTCACTTTCTTGAAGGGCCGCGTCTCGGGTTCGTCGGGCAGTTCCGCGGCGCTGGCGAGCAGGTCGCGAAGTTCCTTCGCGCTGAGCGGCTTTTGCGCGGAGAAGAGGATCGCCTCGAGGATGAACTTCAGTTCCATGTCAGTTGGATTGTGGATTGGGGGTGGCGGATTGCAGATCGGCCTCCGCGGCGGGCACGGCCGATGGCGGCGCGGATTCTGCCGTGGAAGCGCCGCCGGATTCCGGTGGCGGCTCGGGCGCGCGTGCGATCTCGATTTCGGTGAAGGGCTCGGGCTGCGAGGCGACGATGTGCCGGAGCCGGATGAGCTCGAGCACGGCGAGGAACGTGACCACAACCTCGGTGCGCGAGGTGGCATCGGCGAAGATCTCGCTGAACTTGACCACGGTCAGTCGGGCGAGGAGCTGGCGCAGCAGCTCGATCTTCTCGCTGACGGTCCACTTGTCCTCGAAGATGTCGCGCACTTCGTGCGCGGCGACGCGCTTGAGGATGACATTGACGGCGTTGAGCAGGTCGAACAGCGACACCTGCGTGCGCGGCGGCGGCACGGCGAGGTCGGGCTTTCCGGGCACGCGCGGATAGATGTCCTCCATCGCGAACTCACGTTCCTGCAGGCGCGTGGCGACGTCCTTGAATTTCTTGTATTCGACGAGCTTGCGGATGAGTTCCCAGCGCGGGTCCTCCTCGTCCTCTTCGCCCTCGGGCGTGACCTGCTGATCCTTGGGCAGCAGCTCGCGGCTTTTGATATACATCAGCGTGGCGGCCATCACGAGGAACTCGCCGGCGATGTCCAGGTCGAGCTCGCGCATCAACTCCACATGTTCAATGAACTGCGTGGCGATGCGCGTGAGGTCCACCTTGTGGATGTCCACCTCCTCCTTCTTGACGAGATAGAGGAGCAGGTCAAGCGGGCCTTCGAACACCTCGAACTGGACTTTGTATTCAGCCATGCGTCGCCCGCGGCGGGGCGCGGAACGCGCGAACCTTGGCCGAGCGTCTGCGCTTTGGCAATGGCGGAGCAGGCGCGCACTTTGCAGTTGCCCCCGCGCGGGGCAGCCCGTTTCATCCCCGCGCATGACCGGACCGGAATTCTCCGCCGAGCACATCGGCCTGCCCGCGCGCGACACCGCGGCCTTGAAGGACTGGTATCTGCGCGTGCTCGGGGCGCGTCTGGTGTTCGACAACGGCCTGTCGCCCGCGGCTTACTTTGTCGAGGTTCCCGGCGGCTTGATCCTCGAAATCTACCCGGCAGCCGCGGCGCTGCCGGACACGTCGAACAACTCGCTCGCAGGCTGGCGGCATCTCGCGCTGCGCGCCGCGAGCATCGAGTCCGCCCGCGCCGCGCTTGAAGCCCGCGGGGTTACGTTCACAGAATCCCCAAAGCCCGCGGGCGGCGGCGGCCGCGTGCTCTTCTTCAAGGACCCGGAGGGAAACCTGCTGCATCTGGTCGAGCGGCCGGCGGGCTCGGTGTTCGACCGACCGCAATGAGCGGGGGGGGCGCGAGACTTTCGATTTCAGTTTTCAATCGGGAATTGGAGCGAGGCTGGCAGCGAATGAACTCCGACAACGGGCAATCGAACATCGGACATTGGAAATCCGATTCCCTGACGGCCGTCATCTTCGACCTGGACGGCGTGATCGTGGACAGCGAGCCCGTGCATGAGCGCGCGTTCCGCGACGTCTTCGCCGCCATTGGCCACGCGGCGACGCACGGCGTGCACTTCCCCGACTACTACGGCAAGTCCGATGTGACCGTGTGGAAGGACTTCGTGGCGCGGCACCGGCCGCCCGAGCCGCTCGATGAATTGGTCGAGCAGAAGCAGCGCCGGTTCTTGGAAATTCTCCGCGAGTCCAAGCCGGTCTTCGACGCGCTGCCCGCGCTCGTCGCATCGCTCGCGGGACGCTTCAAGCTCGCGGTCGCGAGCGGGTCACCGCATGTCGTCATCGACGCGGTGCTCGGGATGGAGGATTTGCGCCGCCGCTTCGGCGCCGTGGTCAGCGCGGACGATGTCGCCCGCGGCAAGCCGGCGCCGGATGTTTTCCTCGAGGCGGCGCGCCGTCTCGGCGTCGCCGCCGCGGCGTGTTGCGTGATCGAGGATTCCGTGGCGGGTGTGCAAGGCGCGCGCGCGGCCGGCATGCAGGTGATCGGCATCACCACGTCGTTTCCCCGGGAAGCGCTCGCCGCCGCGGGCGCGCACCACGTCGTGTCGCGGCACGCGGATGCGGGCGCGCTGCTCGCGCCGGGTGAGTGACAGCCCTTCGTTCTCGCCTCGTTCCGACGCGGCCGCTACGTTCCACCCGCTCCGAACATGAAGCCCGAGTCCATTCCCGCCCTGCCGGCCGGCGTCCACTTTTCGCGCCTCGACAACGGCCTCACCGTGATCATCCGCGAGGACCGCGCGGCGCCGGTCGTCAGCGCGCAGGCGTGGTGCATGACCGGCAGCATCCACGAGGGCCGGTGGCTCGGCGCGGGACTC
Organism: Verrucomicrobiota bacterium; assembly: GCA_016871675.1. Lineage (NCBI taxonomy): Bacteria > Pseudomonadati > Verrucomicrobiota > Verrucomicrobiota bacterium. The sequence continues at coordinate 80,694 of VHCN01000005.1, read as the reverse complement.
TCGCACGTGCTCGAGCACATGCTTTTCAAGGGCACCACCACGCGGGGCTCCGGCCGCATTGACCAGGAGGTGCAGGAAGCCGGCGGCTACATGAACGCCTACACGAGCTTCGACCGGACCGTGTATCACATCGAGGCGCCCGCGGCGGGCGCGCGCATCGCCCTGGACATCCTCGCCGACATCATGCAGCACGCCACGCTGCCCGCGGACGAGCTCGCCAAGGAGCAGGATGTCATCCGCCGCGAGATGGACATGAATCAGGACGACCCCGGGCGGCGCGCGGGGCGGCGGCTTTTCGAGACGGCGTATCTCGTGAGCCCGTGCCGGTTCACCGTCATCGGCTACCCGGACATCTTCAACGAACTCAAACGCGACGACATCACCGGCTACTATCACGAGCGTTACGCGCCGAACAATGTGTTCTTCGTCGTCGCTGGCGACATTCGCGCGGACGAGGCGCTCGAACTTCTCCGGCAGGGCTTTGCGAAGACCAAGGCCCGCGCGCTGCCGCCGCTCGCCATCGCGAACGAACCGCCGCAGGCCGCGCCGCGCGAAGTCATCGAGGAAGCGCCCATCGCGCTCGGCCACGTGCATTGCTCGTGGCACATCCCGGAGGCGCGGCACGCGGACGTCCCGGCGCTCGACGTGCTCGCCACGCTGCTCGGCTACGGCCAGAGCTCGCGCCTCTATCAGCAAGTGCGCGAGAAAGCCGGCGTCGTCCATCACGTCGATGCGTGGACGCACAATCCCGGCATGCCCGGCCTCTTCGGGATGAGCGCGATGGTGGATGGCGACAAGTTCGAGCGCGCGCGCGACGCCATCATGGCCGAGCTCGACCGCATGCGGCAGGAACCCGTCCCGCCCGAGGAACTCACGAAGGCCGTGAAGCAGTTCACCGCGGGCAACTTCGCCACGCGCAAGACCGTGCAGGGCCAGGCGCAGGACCTCGGCTCAAACTGGCTCGGCGCGCACGACCTCAACTTCACCGCCCGCCACCTCGCCGCCGTCCGCTGCCTCACACCGTCCGACCTCCAGCGCGTCGCGCGCCGGTATCTCACGCCGGAGTCGCACACGCTTTACGCGCTTCTGCCCAAGGGCGCCGCGCCGCGCACGAGCGTCCTCGTCCAGCCCGCGGCCGCAAAACCCGCGCAGCGCATGGAATTCTCCAGCGGCCTCCGACTGCTGGCGAAGGAGGACCGCCGCCTGCCGTTCGTCGAGTTCCGCCTCGCCTTCAAGGGCGGCGTGCTCGCCGAGTCGGTCCAGACCAACGGCGTGTCGCAACTGCTCTCGCGGCTCCTGCCCAAGGGGACCACGTCGCGCAGCGCCGAGCGCATCGCGCGCGAGGTCGAATCCGTCGGCGGCAGCCTCGACACGTGGAGCAGCCTCAACACCTGCGGCGTGCAGGTGCAGGTGCTGCGCGAGGACTTCGCGCTCGGGCTCGACCTGCTCGCCGACGTCCTGTTGCGGCCGTCGCTTCCCGACGCGGCCATCGAGCGCGAGCGCGACGTGCAGCTCGCGGGCATCCGCGACCAGCGCGACCACATGCTGCAATCCGCCTTCCGCGCGCTGCGCCGCGGCCTGCACGGCGACGCCGGCTACGGGCTCGACCCGCTCGGCACCGAGGCGAGCGTCGCCGCCGTCCAGCGCGACGCCCTCCGCGCCCACCACGCGAAACTCGTCACACCCGACAACACCGTGCTCGCCATCTACGGCGATGCCGACCCCGCGGAGGTTTGCATCGCGGCCGAGAAGACGTTCGCAAGCTGGCTGCGCGGCGAGGCGCGGTTCCATCCGCAGACTTCCTCCGCTGGATTGTCCGGCCCCGGCCGCACCGTGGAGACGCGCGACAAGAAACAGGCCGTGTTCGTCGCGGGCTTTCCGGGCGCGACCGTGAGCGACCCGGACCGCTTCGCGCTCGAACTGGTGCAGGAGGCGTGCAGCGACCTCGGCTCGCGGCTGTTCCTGCGCATCCGCGAGCAACTCGGCCTCGCCTACTACGTCGGCGCGCAAAACCAGCTCGGGCTTGCGCCCGGCACGTTTGCGTTCTACGCCGGCACCGCGCCCGAGCACCTCGCGCGCGTCGAGGAGGAACTGCTCAAGGAAATCGGACAACTCCGCGACGGCGGCCTGACCGCCGACGAACTCAATCGCGCGAAAGCCAAGACCATCGGCCAGCGCGCGCTGTCACGGCAGGATTGCGGCGCGCAGGCGACCGCCGCCGCGCTCGACGAGCTTTACGGGCTGGGCTTCCGCAACTGGGAGACGGAGGACGCGCAGACGGAAGCCGTGACGGTCGAGCAGACACGGGCGGTCGCGCAGAAGTTCTTCGATCCGGCAAAGCGAGTCATCGCGATTGTCGAGCCGGGGCAGACTTCAACCCACTGACCTGCCGGCTTCGACACCTCGCCTCGTCGCCTCAGTCAACCTCGGCGGCTCGACATTCGGAAACGTGGGGCGGCTCGGAAACCCACCGCAGCGCGACCGGAGCCACCGGTTCGAGAACGAGGGTGGCGAAGGAACCGGCGAATCAAGCCACCGCCGGTTCGGGTTGGTCGCGCCGCGCCTTCGCCAGCGCCTCGGCGCCGCCGAGCAGCAGGCGCTCGGTCGTCTCCCAACTGATGCAGGGGTCGGTGATGGAGACGCCATACTTCAGCTCGCGCGCGGGCCGCGGGAAGGGCTGGCTGCCCTCGTGGATGAAGCTTTCGACCATCGCACCGATGAGCGCGGGGCTGCCCTTCAACTTCTGCTCGATGAGGCTTTGCCACACGACTTCCTGGCGCTCGTGCTTCTTGCCGGAGTTCGCGTGGCTGCAATCCACCATCAGCGCGGCGGGAAGTCCCGCGGCCTGGAGCTTGGCCGCGGCGTCGCGGATGGCTTCCTCGTGGAAGTTCGTATGGCCGCGGCCGCCTCGAAGGACGACGTGGCCCCACGGATTGCCGCGCGAGTTGACGATGGCGGTGCAGCCGTCGTTGTCCACGCCGAGGAAGCTGTGCGGGTGCCGGGCGGAGAGCATCGCGTCCATCGCGATTTGCAGCGAGCCGTCGGTGCTGTTTTTGAAACCGACGGGCATCGAAAGGCCGCTCGCCATTTCGCGATGCGTCTGGCTCTCGGTGGTGCGGGCGCCGACCGCGGCCCACGCGACGAAGTCGGCGATGTATTGCGGCACGACCGGGTCGAGGAACTCGGTGGCGGCGGGCATGCCGAGTTCGTTGATCTCGCGCAGAAGCTGGCGCGTGCGTTTGAGGCCGGTGGTCACGTCGCACGAGCCGTCAAGGTGCGGGTCGTTGATGAGCCCCTTCCATCCGATGGTGGTGCGGGGCTTCTCGAAGTAGACGCGCATGAGCACGAACAGCTCGCGCTCGACGTCGCGCTTGAGCCGGAGCAGGCGGCGCGCGTAGTCCAGCGTGGCCGCGGTGTCATGCACGGAGCACGGGCCGACCACGACGAGCAGCCGCGGGTCCTCGCGGGCGAGGATGCGCTTCACACGGTCACGACCCTCCACAACGATGTGATTGGCGGCTTCGGACATCGGGAACAGGTCGCGCACCACCGCGGGCGCGGGCAGCCGCACGATGCTCTCGATGTTCAGGTTGGTCGTCGGCAGCAACATCGTCCGCGCAGCTTAGCGAAGCGCAACAACAGGAAGCAAGCGCGCCGGCGGCGCGCGGCAGGCAGTGTGAAACTGGATTTGCCCGCGGGCGGGCATCCTCTCGGGCGGCGTGCGGTGCGGCGACGCACCGCCGGTGGAACCGGTTCAGGTCCTTCCCCTGAAGAAGGCGGCGAATGCGAATGCCAGTGTCACGAGCGCGCCAACCACAAGCCACGTGGTCGGTGCCGGCTGGCTGTGGGCGGCGGTCGCCTCGTTGCCCGTCAAGATGGTGTCCGCTGAAATCGTCACGGTGACGGGCGCTGACTTTGCAAGTTCGGCGAGTGATGGCAGGTCGGGCAGCGCGTTGGTCTGCGACTTGATGAGCCGGTCCCAGTTCGCCGCGAAGAGCAGGTCGGCGCCGGGATTCTGGTCCTTCACCTGGCACGAGCATTTGCCGATGAGAAACTGCGCGGCCTGGTCAACCGTCTCGCGCCGGATGCCCGCGCCGACGAGCGCATAGAGCGCGCGCCCGCGACCGAACACGGGAAACACGACCGGCTCGCGCACCGCGGCGAGGTCGTGCTCGGTGCCGAGAAGCGACTGGACGAACACGCGCTCGGCGGGGTCGGTGCGCGAGAGGCGCAGCAGCGAAAACTCCAGCCGCAAGCCGTCCGCGGGGAGGGACACGAGGCCGTTGGCGATGTCCTGCGCTTCGAGCTTGGGGAGGTGGAGGTTCGAGCCGAGAAACGCGAGGCGGGATTCGATCAGCCCCGCGGCCGCGGCGTCCTTGTCGCGGTCGCCGCTTTCAAGCAGCAGCCACACGGCGCTCTGGCCGTCGGCGAGGCGGCGGGTGATCTCGCGGCGCGCGGGAGATTCGAGCAGCGGCTTGAGCGTGTCGGCGTCGAGCGGGCCGGAATGCACCGTGGCCGGGACGCGGTTCGCGAGCGGGGCGCGCACGACAAGCCACGGAAGCGCCGTGGCTTCGCGCGAAAGCGAGAGCAGGCCGGGCGTCACGTCGCCGTCGAGGTCCACGGTCTGCACGGAGAGATTGGCGTGGAGTTCGCCGGCGAGTCCGTCCTTGCCGAGGCTGCGTGCGAGGCGGGCGTGCGCCGCGGTGAGCGCGCCGCGGTGGAAGACGATGGCTTGATACGCGTCGGCCTTCCAATGCTCGAGCGCGTAGCGGAACACGGGCACGGAGCAGGCGGCCGCGGGCAGCACGAGGATCAGTGCCATCGCGAGCCCCGCCACCGGGCCGCGGACAGTATGAGCCCCCTGCAATGCCCATCTGGCGCCGGCGTCGTGTCCGGCCTGTGGCCGGACTGTTCGAGGAATCTGACAGGTTCCGCCGAGGCGCCGCCCCGACGCTGCACGTTTTGCAGCGGTCTCAGTATTTGTTTGCCGATTCACGCTTTGGCTGGGACAACGCGGGTTGTAATCCATCGAACCCATCGGTTCAAGCCGCCGTCCAAAACTGCCATGACCACGATCCGCCCCCGCGCGCTGCTGCCCGCCGCGCTCTGCCTCGCCGCCGCCTTCGCGCGGGCCGACTGGCCCACGTATCTGCACGACGGCTCGCGCGTGGGCTACACGGCCGAACCGCTCGCCGCGCCGCTGACGTTGCGCTGGGCGTTCACCTCGCCCACCGCGCCGCAGATGGCGTGGGCGGGCGAGGACGGCAAGCTCTTCGAGGGACTCGAGCTTCGGAACCGCGTCCGTTTCGACGACGCGTTCCACGTTGCCATCGCCGGCGGGCGCGTGTTCTTCGGCTCGTCGGTGGATGGCCGGATGATCTGCCGCAACGTCGCCACGGGCCGCGAAGAATGGGTGTTTTTCACGGACGGCCCGATCCGCCTCGCGCCGATGGTCGCGGACGGGCGCGTGTTCTTCGGCTCGGATGATGGCCACGTGTATTGCCTCGAAGCCGCGACCGGCAAGGTCCTCTGGAAACTTCGCGCCGGCCCGAACGACGAGCGCATCCTCGCGCGCGGCCGGATGATCTCGCGCTGGCCCGTGCGCACGGGCGTGCTTGTGGACGACGGCATCGCCTACTTCGGCGCGGGAGTTTTTCCGCACGAGAATGTCTATCTTTACGCCGTGCAGGCTGCGACGGGGAAGGTCATCTGGAAAAACGACGCGATCAGCCAGGAAGACGCCGGCCGCAACGACCTTTCGCCGCAAGGCTACCTGCTCGCGACGAAGGACACGCTCTTCGTGCCGTCGGGCCGGTCGCTCGCGGCGGCGTTCAAGCGCGCGAACGGCGAGTTCATCAACAAGCCCTCGCCCGGCTGGCGGGCGGACGGACAGATCGGCGGCTCGCAGGCCTTGTTGGTGGACGACCAGATTTACGCCGTCGGCGAACATCAGATCCTCGCGCTCGACCAGGCGAAGGGGAAGTCGGGCTTCGCCTGGTTTCAGGGCCGGCAGATGACGCTCGCCGGCGACATGGGCTACATGGCAAACGGCAAGGAAATCACCGCCGTGGACCGCGTCCGCCACGCCGGGGCCACGCGCGAGCGGCACAAGCTCGAGCTCGCCGCCGCGAAGCTCACGAAGGAACTGCGCACCAACGCCGCCATCGCCGAGCTGAAGGTCGTCGAAAAGGCGCAGGCTGATTTGAAGTCCGCGCAGGACGAAGTAAAGCGCCTCGAAGCCGCGGGCAAGTCGAACTCCGCCGCGCATAAGACAGCCGTCTCCGCCGCGCAGAAGCAGGAGACGTCACTCGCCACGGCCGCGGCGCGTTACGAGGCGAAGCGCGCCGACTATCAGGCCAGGAAGGAACGCTCCGCGACGATGAGCGCGGAAGTCGCGCGCGCGGCGGGCGTCGGCGTCAAATGGCGCTTCCCGTCGCCGCACGAGTCGGCGCTCATCCTCGCCGGCGGCACGCTTGTCGCCGGCGGCACCAACGAAGTCGTCGCGCTCGATGCGGAGTCGGGCCGCGAACTGTGGAAGGCCAGGGTCGAAGGCGATGCGCGCGGGCTCGCGGTGTCCGGCGCGCACCTTGTGGTCAGCACCACGGCGGGCAAAGTGTATTCGTTCGGCGACGCGAGTCTCAAGCTGCCGCCGCAAGTCACAACAAGCCCGCCGGAGCGGGCGCAGCCGTTCAAGCCCGGGGCCGACCCGTTCGCGAAGGACGCGCACACCGCGACTTACGCCGCCGCGGCCGAGGCCATCTTGAAGCAGACAGCCGTCCGGCGGGGCTTCTGCCTCGTGCTCGGCAACGAGCAGGGCCGGCTCGCGCTTGAACTCGCCAGGCGCAGCGATCTGGTCATCTACGCCGTCGAGCCCGACGAGCGCAAGGTGCAGGCGTCGCGCGCGGCGTTGCTCAAGACCGGCCTCTACGGCTCGCGCATCACCGTGGACCGCCTCGACCTCTCGATGATTCCCTACGCGAGCTACTTCGCGAACCTCATCGTCTCAGACAGCCTGCTGCTCACGGGCGAAGTGCCGGGAATTCCCACCGAGGTCGCGCGCAACCTCAAGCCCGTCGGCGGCGCGCTCGTCCTCGGCGTGCCCGACAACGCGCCCGAGGCGGTGAAGGCACAGGCAAAGCAATCCATCCCCGCGTGGCTCGCCGCGACGAAGCTCGCCGACGAAAAGGCCGTGACCGAGACGCAGGGCAACTGGACGCGGCTCGTGCGCGCGGCGCTGCCCGGCGCGGGCGCGTGGTCGCACCAATATGGAAATGCCGCGAACACCTCGAGCAACGACGACGAACGCATCAAGGGCGGCCTGAGCGTGCTGTGGTATGGCGACCCCGGCCCCGGCAAGATGGTCAACCGCCACGCCGGCGCGGTCGGGCCGGTTTCCGTCAACGGCCGGCTCTTCATCCAAGGCGACGAGAGCGTGATGGCTTACGACGCCTACAACGGGCAGTTCCTGTGGGAGACGCAGAACCCCGGCGCGGTGCGCGCCGGGCTCAAGCGCGCTTACGAACCCGGCAACATGGCGGCGACCGACGACAGCCTCTTCATGGTCGTCGAGTCGAGTTGTCTGCATTACGACGCGGCGACGGGAAAGATTCTCCGCACCTACACGATTCCCGGCGCGGACGGCAACACGAACCGCCAGTGGAGCTACATCGCGTGGAAAGACGGCGTGCTCTTCGGCACCGTGACGGACCGCGCCGAACTCGCCGCCGAACGCAAGCGCCGCGGCATCACCGGCTCGGCTGCGACCGACAAGGTCTTCGCCCACGACACCGCGACGGGCAGGCTCCTGTGGACGCACTCGGGCACGAGCGTCTCGCACGTCTCGATGGCGGTCGGCGACGGGAAGATTTTCTTCGTGGACAGCTCGCTCACGCCGGAGCAGCGCGAGGAGTTCCTGCAGCAGGACAAGACCGCGCTCGCGAAGCTCACCGGCGCGGCGCAGAAGCTCGCCGAGGAGCGCCTGAAGAAAGCCGACGTGCGCATGGCTGTCGCCCTCGAGGCGCGCACGGGCAGGCCGCTTTGGGCCAAACCCGTGGATGTGACCGACGCGAGCGAGATCGGCATCGGCGGCGGCAGCCTCTCGATGATTTACCACAACAACCACCTCGTGCTCGGCGGCGCAAACGCCAACGGGCACTACTGGACACAGTTCCTCGCCGGCGAGTTCAAGCGCCGCCGCCTCGTCGTGCTCGATGCGAACAACGGCGAGAAACTCTGGGCCAAGGACGCGAACTACCGGCACCGCCCCGTCGTCATCGAGAACGAAATCGTCGCCGAGCCGTGGGCCTACGACCTCTACACCGGCGCGCCCAAGATGCGCACGCACCCGCTCACCGGCGAGCAGACGCCGTGGATGTTCGCGCGCCCCGGCCACCACTGCGGCGCCATCTCGGCGACGCCCAACATGATGTTTTTCCGCTCCAAGTTCACCGCCTTCTACAACCGCGACAAGGACGAGGGCACCGAGCATTTCGCCGGCCACCGCCTCGGCTGCTGGATCAACACCATCCCCGCCAACGGCCTCGTGATGGTGCCCGAGGCCAGCGCAGGCTGCGTGTGCCTCTTCTCCATCGCGGCGACCATCGTCTTTGAACCGCGCGGCGACCGCTCGCAATGGGGCGTTTACAGCGCGAGCGGCGCGACGCTCCCGGTGCAGCACATGGCGCTGAACCTCGGCGCGCCCGGCGACCGCCGCGACGCCCACGGCAAGCTCTGGCTCGGCTACCCGCGCCCCTCGTCACGCGCGGGCATTGACCTGCCGCTGAACTTGAAGCCGAAGTTCGCGAAGGACGGCGCCTTCTACGCGCTCAATGACAACGCCGTGAAGATCGCGAACACCGGCGCGCCGTGGGTCTTTGCCTCGGGCGCGCGCGGGCTCACACGCGCCGAGGTGCCGCTCATCGCCAAAGACCAGCCCGCCGCCACCTACACCGTGCGGCTCTACTTCGCGGCGCTCGAGGGCGACCAGCCCGGGCAGCGTGTTTGCGACATCAAGCTCCAGGACAAGACCGTGGCGAAGGACTTCGACCTTGTCGCGAAGGCCGGCGGCGCGCAGCGGGCCTTCATGGTGGCGTTCCCGAACATCCCCGTGACGACCGACCTCGTGCTCGAACTCGTCGCGCCCAGGTCCGAAGCCGACCCGGCGCGCCAGCCGCTGTTGAGCGGGCTCGAAGTGCTGCGCACCGACGCGAAGGAAATCACCGGGCGCGTGGCGGCGCGATGAGGCGGCGGCGCTTTCAAGCGACGCGCCGCGATCCCGCGTGGACGCGGCGTTGCGCTCGAAATCGAGGCTTGCATCCACAGGGCATTTGCCTAACTTCACCCGCGCTTCGACGGATGCGAGCGTAGCTCAGCCTGGTAGAGCGTCACGTTGCCAACGTGAATGTCGAGGGTTCAAATCCCTTCGCTCGCTCCAACTTTCCTCGGGCCCATCCCGCTGCTGAAAATCTCCATTGGCATCGCGGCGAAGTCGCTTCAATATCGCCGCCCGTTCCGCGTCCAACAAGCCGCCCGTCGGAAAATCCACCATCATGAATGCCCATCGCCTCCTGCTTGTCGCGTTGCTCGCCGTCACCGGCACGCTGCGCGCCGCGACCCCCGCGCCCTTGATCGAACTCAAGCCCGCCGACCGCATCGCGCTCATCGGCAACGCCACGGCCGACCGCATGCAGCACCACGGCTGGCTCGAGACGCTCATCGCCGCGAAGTTCCCGAAGCACGACCTCGTGTTCCGCAATCTCGCGGCGTCCGGCGACGAGGTTGGCGGCTTCCTCGAGGCCGTCCCCAAGGACGACAAGTCCGCCACGCCCGTCAGCAAGGTCGCGTCCGAGGCCGCCGCCGCGAAGGTCGCCCGGGGCAACAAGGTGCTGCGCAACCGCTCCGACAACTTCGGCTCCAACGACGACTGGCTCAGGCTGGTCAAGGCCGACGTCGTCTTCGCGTTTTTCGGCTTCAACGAATCGTTCGCCGGCGAGGCCGGGCTCGCAAAATTCAAAGCCGAGCTCGACGTGTTCGTGAAGGAGACCAAGGCGAAGAACTACGGCGGCCAAGGCGCCGCCCGGCTCGTGCTGTTCTCCCCGCTCGCGCTGGAAAAGCACCCCGACCCGAACCTCCCCGACCCCGCCGCGCGCAATGCGGTGCTGCAACAATACACCGCGGCCATGGACGAGGTCGCCAAGGCCAACCACGTGCCGATGGTGAACCTCTTCACGATCTCGCAGGCGGCCTACGCGCGCGCCGCGAAGGCGAGGCAGTCGCTGACCTTCAACACCGCTCACCTCACCGAGGCCGGCGACAAGGCCATCGCTCCCGACATCTTTCGCGCGCTGTTCGGACAATCGCCGCCGACCGGCCGGCTCGACAAGCTTCGCGACGCCATCCTCGACAAGAACGCCGAGTGGCACGCGCGCTACCGCACCGTGGACGGCTTCAATGTGTATGGCGGCCGTTCCGCGCTCGCCTTCACGCCGGGCAAGGCGGGCTTCAAGCAAAACGAGCGCAATCCCGAGGCGCCCTACATCTCGAACTACCAGACCATGCAGGACGAGATGAAGCAGCGCGACTTGAAGACCGAGAACCGCGACCGCCGCGTGTGGGCCGTGGCGAAGGGCCTCGACATCAAAGTGGACGATTCAAACCTCCCGCCCGTGCGCATGCTGCCCGCGTCGAACAAGCCCGACATCAAGCCCTTCCTCAGCGGCGAGGACACCATCAAGCACATCACCGTGGCCAAGGGCCTCAAGATCACCCTCGTCGCCGACGAGGTGCGCTTCCCCGACCTCGTGAGCCCGGTGCAGATGGCGTTCGACACCCGGGGCCGCCTCTGGGTCGCGGCATGGCCGAGCTATCCCGAACTTCGCCCCACCGATCGCGTGAAGGACAAGCTGCTCGTGTTCGAACTCGGCGCCGACGGCAAGGCCTCGAAAGTCAGCACCTACCTGGACGGCTTGAATTGCCCGACGGGTTTTCAGTTCCACAAGGACGGCGTCCTCGCCATGCAGGCACCCGACCTGTGGTTCGTGCGCGACACGAACGGCGACGGCAAGGCCGACTGGAAGGAGCGCGTGCTCATGGGCATAGACTCCGCCGACTCGCATCACACCGCCAACTCCATGTGCTACGGCCCCGGCGGCGACACGTTCCTGAGCGACGGCGTCTTCCACCGCACCCAGGTCGAGACGCTCGACGGCCCCGTGCGCAACACCGACGGCGCGATTTTCCGCTACGAGCCGTTCACCCACAAATTCGAGCGCTACGTCCCCTACGGCTTCGCCAACCCGCACGGCCGCGTCTTCGACTATTGGGGCAACGACTTCATCACCGACGCCACTGGCAACGCCAACTACTTCGGCCCCGCGTTCAGCGGCCACATCGATTTCCCCGCGAAGCACGGAAACCTGAAGAAGTTCTGGAACAACCCCTCGCGACCGTGCCCCGGCACGGCCATCCTCTCGTCGCGGCATTTCCCCGACGAGTTCCAGGGAAATTTCCTCAACATCAACGTCATCGGCTTCCAGGGAATCTACCGCGCGAAGTTTTCCGAGGACGGCGCGGGCATCAAGGGCGAATCCCTCGAACACCTCCTCCAAGGTGACAACGCCATGATCCCCAACTTCCGCCCCATCTGCGCCGCCGTCGCGCCCGATGGCTCGCTCTACTTCTGCGACTGGGCCAAGGAACTCATCGGCCACATGCAGCACCACATCCGCGACCCCCACCGCGACAAGACCCACGGCCGCATCTACCGCATCACCGCCGAGGGCCGGCCGCTCCTGCCCGTCGTCAAAATCGACGGCCAGCCCGTCGAGGCGCTGCTCAACGCGCTGAAGACCCCCGAGGACGACGTGCGCACCCGCGCCAAGATCGAACTCAGCAAACACGACACGGCGAAGGTCGTCGCCGCCGTCCGCAAGTGGGCCGACGCCCTCGACAAGTCCGACAAAGAATACGAGCACCACATGATGGAGGCGCTGTGGGTCCACCAATGGCACAACGTGGTGAACGAGCCGCTCCTCAAGCGCATGCTGCGCTCGACCGACCCCCGCGCCCGCGCCGCCGCCACGCGCGTGCTCTGCTACTGGCGCGACCGCGTGACCGACCCGCTCACGCTCCTCGCCGCGCAAGCCGCCGACGCCCACCCGCGCGTCCGCCTCGAGGCCATCCGTGCGTGCAGCTTCTTCAAGACCAGCAAGGCCGCCGAAGTCGCCCTCGGCGCGCTCGAAAAGGAAGCCGACCCCTCCAAGCCCGACTACTACATCAAATACTGCCTCGACGAGACCTTGAAGCAGTTGGAGAAGTTCAAATAAGTCCGCGCCAAGGCGGAATGGCTGTTCGAAGCGCGCCTGACCGGCGCATGCGGGCGCGGGCTTGAAATTGATGCGACGTGTGGCATCGGCGAACCGTTTAGACGCGGTCAGCCCGTGGAACACGGCAAGGATGCCGCATCACCCCTCCCCGGTGTCCGTCAAGCCGAAGCGGGCTCTAGCCCGCGCCCAAGTGTCTACTCAGCCACCCTCTGCCGCCAACGTTGGTTACCTGGTCCGTGCCGTCGTATTGGTAGGTGTCGGTGACGGGGCCGCCGGAGGTGAGCTGTTGGATCCGGTTGGTGCGGCGGTTCATCCCGCGACTGCGGGGTCCAAAATCGGCTTCGACTCGCCGGGGTTTTCGGCATAGTGTCTCGGCGTTGATCGAGTGCCGGAACCCGCACAAACCGTCCGCGATGCGTCGCTTCGCCCCATCTCTCAATTGGACACGGACGCTTGCGGCGCTCGCGGTCGCGATGCTGGCCGCGCGCGCGCCGGCGGAGCAGGTGGTGCTCACGAAGATCATGTATTTCCCGGCGCGCGACCTGCCGGAATACGTGGAGCTGGCGAACATCACGGCGACGCCGATTGACATCTCGAACTGGCGGCTCACCGGGCAGGTGGAGTTCGAGTTTCCGGCGTTCAACCGCACCAACGGGCTCGCCTCGTTCCTCAAGCCCTTCGAGCGAGTGGTGGTGTCGAGCGCGGACCCGGCGGCGGTGCGCGCGGCTTACAAGGTTCCCGCGCACGTGCGCATCTTCGGACCGTGGGTCGGCCGGCTCGGCAAGATCGGCGGCAAGATTACGCTGCGCGACAAGAACGGCCTGTCGCAGTGCTCGGTGAAGTATTCGGACCGCGGCAACTGGCACACGGCCGCCAATGGCACCGGCCACTGCCTGGTGCTTCGCAACTCCGACACCGACATCGACGACTGGCGCAACTGGACCGTCAGCAACCGCCCGAACATCGCGCCGGGAGCGGACCCGTTCGGCTCCACGGAAGTCCCGGTCGCCAATCCGGAGATCGTCTCGCAGCAGTCGGGCACGGTGCTGATGGATTATGAGGACGCGTGGCGTTATTGGGCCGTGAACCGCGCCGTGGACGCGCAGTGGCGCACGACGAACTTCAACGACGCCGCGTGGCCGCAGGGCGTGGGCATGTTCGGCTTCAGCCAGTCGGGCAAGGTGCCGCCGCCCGGCATCCGCACGCGGGTGCAGTTCGGGCTCACCACCTACTACTTCCGGCGCAAGTTTGTCTTCACCAACGACCCGGCGCGGCTGAATTTCGTCATCGACCAGATTGTTGACGACGGCGCGGTGTATTATTTGAACGGGCAGGAGGTCGGGCGGGTGGGATTGCCCGGCGGGAACATCCTGCCCACGACCGCCGCGAACCGCGCCGTGACCGATCCGGCGGAGGAGAAGTCCGTGATCACCATCCCCGGCAGCCGCATCGTGCGCGGCACGAACGTGCTCGCGGTGGAGGTGCACAACCAGGCCGCCAACAGCCCGGACCTGTGCTTCGGCATGCGCATGGTGCTGCCAAACACGACGCAGCTCGCGCAAAGCGCGGTGACGATCAACGAAGTCCACCCCGGCACGTCGGGAAAGGGCTTCGTCGAGTTTTACAACGACGGCAACGTGCCCATCAACCTGCGCGGCCACTATCTCTCGAGCCTCGCGACGCACCTCACCCGCCACCAGATCCCGGGCGACCTCATTGTGCGGCCGAAGGCGTTTGCAACGGTGGACTTCGCGGCGGCGGGACTCGTGCCCGGTCCGCCCGTGACCGTTTACCTCACGGCGCCCGACGGCAAGACCGTGGTGAACGCGGTGCGCGAGTTCATTCCCGAGGGCCGCTCGGTGGGCCGCAAGCCGGCGGGCAGCCCGGCGTGGTTTCAGTTCATGGAGCCCACGCCCGCCGCGCCGAACGTGAGCCAGACCGGTCTCGCGCGGCGGCTGCGGTTGAACGAGATCCAGTTCGACGGCCCGCGCAAGGTGGACTGGATCGAGCTGTTCAACCCGGGCCGCACAAACTTCCCGCTCACGGGGCTGTTCATGTCCTCGAAGCCGGACTTTTCGGACAAAGTGGCCTTGAAGGGCGAGGTGCCGCCGAACGGCGCGCGGGCGTTCGACGCGCCGTTCGCGGTGAAGCAGGAAGAGGTCACCGTGTTCGTGCACGACCGCGAGGGCGTGGTGCTCGATGCGCGCGTGTTCGTCGTCTCCAAGCACGGCGGGAACTGGCAGGTGATGCCCGACGGCGGGCGCGAGTGGTATGTCGGCGAGAAGCCCACAAAGGGCGCGACCAACAATCCCGCGCGCCACACCGACATCGTCATCAACGAGATCATGTTCAAGCCGCCCTCGACGCAGGGGAAGGGCGAGTTCGTGGAACTGTTCAACCGTGGCAAATCCACGGTCAGCCTCTCGGGCTGGTCGCTGCACGGCGGCATCAACTACAAGTTTCCCGAGCGCCAGCGGCTGCGGCCCGGCGAGTTCCTGGTCGTGGCCGCGGACGCCGCGTTCATGCGCGCCGTGCACGGGCCGATCAACGTCATCGGCGACTTCGAGGGCAAGCTCTCGAACGATGGCGACCTGCTCCGGCTCGAGGACGCCGCGGGAAATCTCGCCGACGAGGTGGATTACAAGGCCGGCGGCGAGTGGCCGGAGCTCGCGCGCGGCGGCGGCAGCAGCCTCGAGCTGCGCAATCCGCTCATGGACAACTCGCTCTCGTCCGCATGGGCGCCCAGCAACGAGGCGCAGAAGGCGCAGTTCAAGACCTACACGCACCGCGCGACGTTTCAGGAACTCAACCCGATGGGCGACCCGGCGGACTTTCGCGAGCTCCATCTCTACCTCGCCGCCGCGGGCCACGTGGTGGTGCAGAACGTGCAGCTCCTCAAGAACGGCCAGCCCCCGAATGTGCTGACGAACGCGAACCGGTTCTCGACCAACGGATCGAGCGCCACCGGCTGGCTGTGGCAGGGCAACCACTGGGCGAGCTTCATGACCAACAACGGCCAGCTCCACATCATCTCCGAGGGCCGCGGCGACAATCGCGTCAACCGCGTGGAGATCGACGCGCCGGGGCTGACCAAGGGCGAGCCTTATGAGATTCGGTTCGAGGCCAAGTGGGTCGCCGGGCGCCCGCACCTCATCGCGCACACATGGGATTGGAGCGTGGCGAAGAACTTCCTGATCGAGGTGCCGTCCCAACTCGGCACGCCGGGCAAGCCGAACTCACGCATCCTGCCCACGCCCGCGGCGCAACTCGACGAACTCACGCACTATCCCGCCATCCCGCGCACGAACGAGACGGTCAAGGTGACCGCGCAAGTCCGTTCCGTGCTTCCGCTTCCCAAGGGCGCGGTCACGCTCGCGCACCGGCCGGCCGTGCTCGACGACACCGCGCCATGGCAGTCGAAAGTCATGACCGATGACGGCTCGAACGGGGACGAAGCCGCCGGTGACGGCATTTACACGGCGCTTCTCCCCGAATACAGGGGCGAGGGGCAGATCGTGCAGTTCTACGTCCGTGCCGTCGCGCATGGTGATGCGACGGTCCTCCCGCGGAAGGGCGCCGAGATGCCTGCGATGTTCCTGGTGGACAGCCGTCCGGTGCCGCGCGACCTGCGGGTGCAGCGCTTCGTGATTTCCCCGGCGGACCTCGACCGGCTTTCGCAGGGCAACACGAACAAGCACCTGTTCCGGTTCCCGCGGCTCTCGAACCGCTACCTCAATGCCACGTTCGTCAGCAACGAGCGCGACATCTTTTACAACGCGCGCGTGCATCCGGCCGGGAGTTCCTTCACCCGCGACGTCTCGCTCAACCGCGCGAAGTTCAAACTTCCGATCGACCACACGTTTCGAGGGCGCATGAAGCTCACGTGGGACTCGAACAACCCCAACACACGGCTTGCGAACTACATGCTCTACCTGCTCGGTCATCCCGTCGCGCAGGTCGAGTTTGTCCGGCACGTCATCAACAACGGCAACTTCGAGTTCCGGGAAGACTCCGAGGTGTTCAACAACGATTTCCTGAACCGCATCTTCAAGGACGGCGCGCAGGGCGAGCTCTATCGCACGACCTACATGTTTTACTACAAGGACGACAACACGGGCGGCCCGCAGCGCACCGCGGCGCTGAACACCAATTTCGGCGACGACCCCAACAACTACCGCATCATCTGGAACAAGCGCACCGGCGAGGAGGAGGACAACTTCAACAACCTCCTGCACATGCTCCGCACGGTCGGACAGAACAGGTTCACGGAGGAGGAGATCAACCGCATCTTCGACCTCGAACTCACGCTCAAGAACTGGGCCGTCCGCGGCTACTCGAAGGACAGCGACACGTTCAGCATGGGCACGGCGCACAACTGCTTCTTCTACCGCAAGTCCACCGACGGCCGCTGGATGTGCCTGCTGTGGGACGCGGACTTTGCGTTTGGAGGCTTCGACCCCAAGTCGCAGGAGGGCTTCTGGGGCGGCAACGTGAACAACCTGCTCGACAAGCCCTACATCCGGCGCCTGTTCCACTACTACCTCGTCGAGATTCTCGAGAACTACACGAAGAACTCGCCGCGCATCGAGGCGTGGATGCGCGCGGAGGAGGACTCCAGCTCGGCCTACACCATCGACATGGCCGCCTACCGCCGGTTCTTTGACCTGCGCGAGCAGTTCGCCCTGCAACGCATGGGCGACAACTACAAGGTCAACTTCAAGGTCACTTCCAACAACGGGCAGCCGATGGCCACGGCCTCGGACACCATCACGCTCGAAGGCATCGCGCCCTACGGCATCTTCAAGGTCATCGTGGACGGGCAACCCAAGGCCCGGCTCGAATGGCCCGCCGAGACCCGGTGGCGGCTCTCGAACGTCGCGCTCGCCGCCGGCGAGAACACGCTCGTCGTCCGCGGCGTGGACCAGTGGGGCAGGATCCTTCGCGAGGAACGATTTGTCGTGAAACGCGAGACGCCCGCCGTCACCTCGAACAAGTAGCCGTCCGCGCCGCTGAAATTTGGACTTGGAGCTTCGTCGCATTCCTCTATGAAAGCGGGCGCATGAAACGCCCGCTCCTCCTTTCGCTCCCGCTCGCCGTCGCCGCCGTGCTGCTCGCGGACGGCCCCGCGGACAACCTCGCCGACAAGGTCCGCCCCGTGCCGCCGCCGGGCATCAAGATTCCCGACGCCGCGCGAGCCGAACTCACCGCCGGTGCCGCTGCGCTCGCGAAGGACATCGAGGCGCTCCGCGTCACCCTCAAGTCCAGGCCCGCCCTGCTCGACCTGCTGCCCGACGTGCAGATCTACCACAAGGCCGTCGACTGGGCGCTGCGTTTCGACGAGTTCTACAACTCGAACCAGGTCAACACGGCGCGCAACTTCCTCAAGCAGGGCGGCGAGCGCGCCGCGGCCCTGCGCGACGGCAAGGCGCCGTGGCTCGCGCAGACCGGCCTTGTGGCGCGCGGCTACCAGTCCAGGATCGACGGCTCCGTGCAACCTTACGGGATGGTCGTGCCGCCGGGCTTCGTGCCGGGTGGCGCGCCGCTGCGGATGGACTTTTGGATTCACGGTCGCGGCGAGACACTGAGCGAACTCGCGTTCATGGACGGCGTGCAGAAGAATCCCGGCCAGTTCGTCCCGCCCAACGCCTACGTGCTGCACCTTTACGGCCGCTACTGCTGCGCGAACAAACTCGCCGGCGAAGTGGATCTCTTCGAGGCCCTCGGCCACGCGCGGAAGTATTATCCCGTGGACGACGACCGCATCGTGGTCCGCGGCTTCTCGATGGGCGGCGCCGGATGCTGGCAGTTTGCGGCGCACTTCCCGGGATTCTTCTGCGCGGCGGCGCCCGGCGCGGGCTTCAGCGAGACGCCGGACTTCTTGAAGGTGTTCCAGAACGAGACGCTCCAGCCCGCGTGGTTCGAGAAGAAACTCTGGCACATGTATGACTGCACGGACTACGCGGCCAACTTCTTCAACCTCCCGGTCGTGGCCTACAGCGGCGAGATCGACCTGCAAAAGCAGGCCGCCGACATCATGGAGAAGGCGCTCGCCGCCGAGGGCATCAAGCTCACCCACATCATCGGCCCGAAGACGGCCCACAGCTATCACCCCGCCGCCAAGACGGAAATCAACCGCCGCATCGACGCCATCGCCGCCAAGGGCCGCGACCCGCTGCCGTGGCAGGTGAAGTTCACCACGTGGACGCTCCGCTACAACCAGTCGCATTGGGTCACGATCGACGGCATGGAGGAACACTGGGAACGCGCGCGCGTGGACGCCGACATCGAGCACGACGGATTCAAAGCCGTCACGAAGGGCGTCACCGCGCTCACGCTCACGATTCCGCCGGGCAGGTTTCCGTTCGCCTTGAACAAAAAGGTCACCGTGACGCTCGACGGCGCCAAACTCGCCGCGCCCGCGCCCGAGAGCGACCGTTCTTGGCAGGCAAGCTTCGTGAAGAACGGAAGGAAGTGGGAACAACGCCGCGATTCCGCAGTCCGCAATCCGCCATCCGCCCTTGCAAAGCGCCACGGCCTTCAAGGCCCGGTGGACGACGCGTTCCTCGACAGCTTCCTCATGGTGCTGCCCAGCGGTTCGCCGATGAACGAGACCGTCGGCCGGTGGACCCAGCGCGAGAGCGAGCATGCGATCGACCATTGGCGGAGACAGTATCGCGGCGACGCGCGCGTGAAGCACGATTCTGCAATCACGGACGACGACATCGCACAGCACAACCTCGTGCTGTGGGGCGACCCACAGAGCAACCGGCTCCTCGCGCGCATTGCGGACAAGCTCCCGATCCAGTGGACCGCCGCCGGCGTGCACGCGGGCGCGCAAGTCTTCGACGCCGCACACCACGCGCCCGTGCTCATCCACCCGAACCCGCTCAACCCGAATCGTTACGTCGTGCTCAACAGCGGCTTCACATTCCGCGAATACGATTACCTCAACAACGCGCGGCAGGTGCCCAAGCTTCCGGACTGGGCCGTGGTGGACTTGCGCACGCCGCCGAACTCCCGCTGGCCCGGCGCCATCGCCGCCGCGGATTTCTTCAACGAGAAGTGGGAACTCAAGCCGGCGCGGCGGTGACGCGGCGGCGGCGGCGCCGACGCTCGCGGGTCAGCCGGCGGGACCCGCCGCGGCGAGCACGCGCCCGGCCACCGATTCCGCCGGCTCCGCCTCGCCGACTTCGAGCCACTCGACGTCGAGCTGATTCCGGAACCAGCTCATCTGCCGCCGCGCGAATTGCCACGTCCGCGTTTTCACCATCGCGACGGTCGCCGCGAGGTCTGCGGCGCCGTGCAGATGCTCGACCACTTGCCGGTAGCCGAGCGCCTGCATCGCGGTCCGGTTCTGCGCGAGACCCTTCGCGAGCAGCGACTCGGTTTCAGCCACGAGACCGCGCGCAAACATCGAGTCCACCCGCGCGTGAATCCGGGCGCGAAGGTCCGGCGCCGCGCGCCGCAGGCAAAGCACGGGTATCGGGGACGGATGGGACCAATGCGGCCCGCGCCCGCGACCGATCGCGACGGGCCTGCCTGTCAGCCGGACGACTTCCACCGCGCGCACGACACGGCGCGGATTCTTCCGGTCGATTCGCGCGAACGCCGCGGGGTCGCGCTGCTCCAGTTCGCGCAGGAGTTCCTCGCGTGGGGTCACCTCGAGCTCCGCGCGGAGCGCCGGATCGGGCGCGGGTGCGCCCGCAAGCCCTTCGATCCACGCCTTGAAATACAGCCCGGTCCCGCCGCAGAAGACCGGCACCCGGCCCCGCGAGGTGATTTGAGTTGCGGCTTCGCCCGCAAGCCGGAGGAAGGTCGCGGCGTCGAAGGAGTCCGCCAGGTCCACGACATCCACGAGGTGATGCGGGACCCGCGCCCGCTCGGCCGGCGTGGGCTTGGCCGTGCCGAGGTCGAGCCCGCGATAGACCTGCATGGAGTCCACGGAGATGATTTCGCCGCCGACGCGCTGCGCGATCTCGAGCGCGACGGCGCTCTTGCCCGACGCCGTGGGGCCGGCGATCAGAATCGGCGACGATGAAGGATGGGGGATGGAGGATGGCATCCGGCGCCCGTGGTGCCGCGCGGGTGATTGGCTCAGGACTTCGCCGTGTCTGCGGGTGCCGGGGATTTAGCCGGCGCCGCCGGCTCCGCCTTGCACGAGAGGAGGAAAAGCAGCCCGACGCCGATGCAGATGGCGCTATCCGCGACATTGAACGCGGGGAAGCCGACCTCGCCGCCCCCGCGCCGCTCGACGTAGAAGTAGATGAAGTCCACGACGTGCCGGCGCGATTCCATGAGCCGGTCCGCGAGGTTTCCCACGATGCCACCGAACATGAGTCCGAGGGCGACCTGCCCGAGCGACGTGCGCGTCTCGAAGTGATGGCGAAACAGGAACAGCGCCAGCAGCGCGACGAGCGAAACGATGGCGAGCAGCTCGTTGTTGCCGTGAAAAAGGCTCCACGCCGCGCCGGTGTTGCCCCAGTGGACGAAGCGGAAGAACCCCTCGATGACTTCGCGTTGCTCCGCGTAGCCGAGGTAGCGCAGCACGGCCAGCTTCGTCAACTGGTCGGCCGCGATCACGACTGTGGCGACGAGCGCCATCCGGCGGTCAGGGGTGAGTGTCATCGTGACGGTGCGGTGGTTTAGCGGTCGGCGCGGCGAAGGACAATCACGGAATGAGTGGGGCGCGCGGTCGCACCATCAATCGAGGAGTTTCTCGCCGCGCGTGTAGCGCCTCACGGCGTCGGGGTCGAGCGCGAGCCCGAGCCCGGGCGCGTCGGGAATCGGAAGCATCCCGGACGCGTCGAGTGTCCAGCCACCCGCGGCAATCTCGTCGATGAACGGCGAGCCGGTGAGATATTCCACGAGGTCCGTGCCGGGAAACGCGGAGGCGAGCTGGAGGTCCGCCGCAAGCCCGACCGCCGTGTTCCAACCGTGCGGGATGAATCGAACGCCGTGCTCCTGCGCCATCCACGCGATGCGCCGCTCCTCGCTGATGCCGCCGACTTTTGTGACATCCGGCTGCACGATGTCGAGCGCGCGCCGTTCAAGCCACGGTTGAAAGGACTGCCGCCGCGTGAGCACCTCGCCGCCCGCGATCGGCACGGGGGAATGCTCGCGAAGTGTCGCGTGGTCCTCGATCGCGTCGGGCAGCAGCGCCTCTTCGAACCAGTGCACGTCGTAGTCCCGGAGCATCATGCAAGTCCGCAGCGCCCACTTGTAGCCGTTGGGCCACCAGGCGTCGCTTGCGCCGGCGTCCACCATGAGAAGTGAGTCCGCGCTGACCGCATCGCGCGCGGCGCGCACGATCGCCTCATCGGAAGCAAAACTCCCGCGGCGACCGAAGGGGCCCCATCCAATCTTGAAGGCGCGGAATCCCCGCGCCTTCACTTCGAGCAAGTGGTCGCGGAGCTTCTCCGGCTCATCCATGAGCACGGAGGCGTAGGGCTTGACCCGCTCGCGATGCCGCCCGCCGAGCAACCGCCCGACGGGCTGCCCGGTGGCCTTGCCGAGCAAGTCCCATAACGCGATGTCGATGCCGCTGATCGCGTGTGTGATGGACCCGCCGCGCCCGAGCCAGAAGGTGTTTTGGTGGAGCGTTTCGCTCACGCGCTCGGGTTCGAGCGCGTTCTCGCCGCGCCACAGCGGTTCAACCACCGCGATCGCCGCGCGAACGAGCGCGTCATTCGTGAACACCGAGCCGAGGCCGGTCAAACCTTCGTCCGTGTGCACCGCGACCAGTGTGTGGACGCAGTCCTCGGGCCGAAGCTCGTTGCTCCACCCTCCCTCGGGCGTGGCGCCGCGGAGCCCGGCGCAGCGAATGTCGCGGATCTTCATGCGTGACCGGCGGGAGGGTAGCGCGTGGATGCCCGCCGCGGAAGGCCGAGTTTCTTCGTGACGCCGCGTGGATGATGCGTTGAAGTGCAGCGTCCCATGAATGGCGCGTTGCCCTGGAACCGATGACTCTCGACCGTCTCCTGCTTGACAAAGGCATGCTCTCCGCCGAGCGACTCGCGGAGGCGCAGGCGCTGCAGCAGGCGCAGGGGTTGCGGCTCGACCGCGCCATCGCGCAACTCGGTTGGCTCAGTGAACGGCAACTGCTCGAGGTCATGGCCGAGCAGCTCCGCCTGCCGATGGCCGACCTCGCGGATGTCACCATCGGGCCCGCGACGCTCGCCGCGCTGCCGCTCAAGGTCATCTTCAAGAAGCGCCTGCTCCCGCTCGCGCTCGAGGATGGCCTGCTCCGCGTGGCAACGAGCGACGCGTTCGATTTCCACGCGCTCGACGAGGTGCGGATGATGACCGGGCTGCAAATCCAGCCCGTCCTCGCGCCGCGCGACGACATTGAGAAGCTCATCAAGCTCCACTACGGGCTCGGCGGCGACACGCTCGACGAACTCGCGGGCGGAGACCTGCCCGAGGCCGCCGTCACCGGCGACGCGACCGACGACCTGCTCGAGATGGCGCAGGAGGCGAGCGTCATCAAGCTCGTCAACGAGATCATCCTCGAGGCCGTGAACGAACGGGCGAGCGACATCCACATCGAGCCCTACGAGCACGAGCTGTCCATCCGCTACCGCATTGACGGCGTGCTGCAGGAGGCGTCCGTGCCGCCGCAGATGCACCGCTACCAGGCCGCGATCATCAGCCGCGTGAAGATCATGGCGAACCTGAACATCACCGAGCGCCGCATCCCGCAGGACGGCCGCATCAAGTTCAACGTCGGCCGCCGGCAGGTGGACGTGCGCGTGAGCGTCATCCCGATGCTCTTCGGCGAGGGCGTGGTCATGCGCCTGCTCGACAAGGCCAACGTGCTCTTCACCGTGCAGCAACTCGGCATGGACGACGAGACTTACGCGCGCTTCCGCCTGCTCATCGACCGGCCGCACGGCATCGTGCTCGTCACGGGGCCGACCGGTTCCGGCAAGACCACGACGCTTTACGCCGCGCTCAACGAAATCATCGGGCCCGGCCTCAAGGTGCTCACGATCGAGGACCCGGTGGAATACCACCTGCACGGCGTGAACCAGATCCCCGTGAACGCCGCGGTGGGGATGACCTTCGAGGCTGGCCTGCGCGCGATCCTCCGCCATGACCCGGACGTGGTGATGATCGGGGAAATCCGCGACGTGGAGACGGCCCGCGCGGCCATCCAGGCCTCCCTCACGGGCCATCTCGTGCTCTCGACACTGCACACGAACGACGCGGCCTCCGCCCCAACGCGGCTCATAGACATGGGAGTGGAGCCATATCTCGTCGCGAGCACGTTGACCGGCTCGATGGCGCAGCGGCTGGTGCGGAAGATATGCCCGAAGTGCCGCGCGCCGTATTCGCCGGACGCCGCAACGCTGCCGCGCGACCTGATGCTCGGCGCGGGCGAACAACTCCTGCGCGGCGCGGGCTGCGACCATTGCCGCAAGACGGGCTTCCGCGGGCGCATGGGATTGTTCGAGCTGATGACGGTGAACGAGGAAATCGCCGCGCGCATCCTCGTCCGCGAAACCACGCCGCGCCTCGTGGCGTGCGCGCGGGAATCCGGGCTGCGGCTTCTGCGCGAGGACGGCTGGCAAAAAGTCCGCCGCGGCGAAACCACCGTGGACGAAGTGCTGACCTGCACGGCGCTGTGACGCGATGACCAGGTTCCAATACACGGCAGTCACCGAAGGCGGCGAACGCGTCACGGGCTTTCTCGAGGCCGAGACGGAGGGCGCGGTGCTGCGGCTGCTTGAGGAGAAGCGGTTGTTTCCGGTCACCGTCGCGGGCACCGCGGGCGCGGCGGATGCCTCGACCCGCGCGCGACTGCGCGTCCGCTCGCGCGATGTCGGCATCATGTATGGCCAGCTTGCCGACCTCATCGGTTCAGGCGTGCCGATGCTCCGCGCGCTCGACTCGATGGTGAAATCCACGGTGAATCCCAAGCTCAAGGCCGTGCTCAAGGAAGTCCGCGTGGCCGTCGCGGACGGCAAGACGTTCACCGACGCGCTGCGCCAGTTTCCGGAAGTCTTCCCGCTGCTGCACACCGCGATGGTCCAGGCCGGCGAGCGCGCGGCATTCCTCGAGCAGGTGCTGCGCAGCCTGTCCCACTTCATCGAGCGGCTCGACGAACTGCGCAGCCGCGTGGTCGGCGCGCTGATTTATCCCGCGCTGCTGACGGTGCTCGGCACGGCAGTGATGATCGGCGCGCTGCTGTTCTTCGTGCCCAGGTTCGAGCCTCTGCTCGCCGGCGCGAAGAAGCCGCTGCCCACCGAGATTCTCTTCGGCGCGAGCAAGGTGCTCCGGCATTACTGGTTCGTGCTGCCGCTCGTGCTCGCGGGCGCGGGCGGCGCGCTGTGGTCCGCGATGCAAAACGAGACGAACCGCCTGCGGCTCGAACGGTGGCGGCTGCGGCTGCCCGTCGTCGGCACAGCGCTGCGCATGGTCGCGGTCACGCGCTTCTGCCGCATCCTCGGCACCATGCTCGCGAACGGCGTGCCGATGCTGACCGCGCTCAAGATCAGCAAGGACGCCACCGGCTCGCCGCTGCTCGCCGCGCAAATCGCCGCCGCCGCGGACAGCGTCCGCGATGGCAAGAGCCTCTCCGCGCCGCTCGCGGCCGGCGGACTGATTCCCGAGCAAATTGTCGCGATGATTTCCGTCGCGGAGGAGTCCAACAAACTCGACCAGGTGCTCATCCAGATTGCCGACACCGTCGAGCGGCGCACCGACCGTCAGGTGGATCAAGCCGTCCGCCTGGTCGAGCCGCTCATCCTCTGCGTGGTGGCCGCGGCGATCGGTTTCCTCGCGCTTGGGCTGCTGCTGCCGATCTTCACGCTCGCGAGTTCGCTCGGCCGGAATTGAAGCCGGGCTTCGTATCCACCGCCAGATGCGGGCGCGGACAACGCAAAAATCCCGAATAAGGACTTGGAAAATGTTTGAAGCTGCCCAATGTTTGCACGTCTCACTTATCCAAAAGTGTCACGGAATCCGGCGCCCGGCCGTGTGACAAAATCAACGCGAACATGAAAACCAGTCCGCTTCACTTGCGCGCGACGCGTGCCGCGGGATTCACGTTGCTCGAAATCCTTCTCGTCATCGTCATCATCCTGCTGCTCGCGGGCGCGGTGGTCGTTTTCGTCCTGCCGCAGCAGAAGGGCGCGGAGAAAAACACGACCAAGATTCTCCTCAGTCAGGTCGCCACGGCGCTCGACACCTATCGCCTCAACATCGGCCACTATCCGAGCGAGCAGGAGGGCGGGCTTGAGGCGCTCTCGACCAAGCCCACGTTCGAGAACGAGCGCCTGGGCGAAAAGTGGCAGGGTCCGTATCTCAAGCCCGGCACCACGCTCGACGACCCGTGGGGCAACAAGCTCCGCTATCAACTCGCGGACGCCGCCGCCGGTGACGGCAAGGCCTCCGCACTTCCCTACAAACTTTCCTCGGTTGGTCCCGACGGCCAGCCCGACACCGACGACGACATCGTCCACGGCGCGTCGCCCGCAGGCGCGGCCTCCGCAAATCCATAGCCCGACTGCATGGTTTTCACCCGACACCACACGACACGCGGACACCGGGGCGCGACGCTCCTCGAACTGCTCCTCGCCGCCGCGCTCGTGCTCGGCCTCTCCGGCGCCGTGGTGTTTTGCTTCAACAGCCTCCAGCGCGGCGCGCAACTCGACGAAGGCGCGATGCGCCTGGAGTCGCTGATCCGGTTCGCGCGGGCCCACGCGGCAAACTCGGGCAAGGTGGTTCGTGTGGTTTTTTCACCGGAATCATCCGATGACGGCTCGCCCTCGGGCACGCACGTGAGGGTGCAAGTCCAGTCCGACACCGCGACCTCGGGATCCACGTTCGTCGAAGTCGGCCAGACCCGCGAAGATTCCGAGAGTGTCAACGAACTCGTCAACGTCGTGACCGTCGAGCTTCAAGGTGCTGCGAATCCTGCCGCGGCAGGCCCGCCCGCTGCGCCGTCGCCAGAGGAGTCATCCGACAGCGCGCCCGGCCCGGTTGCGGCACAGATCACATTTTATCCTGACGGCTCCAGCGACTCGGCCGAGATCATCCTCACGTCCCGCGACACGGAGGATTCGCGTCGCGTCTCGCTCAAGCTCACCGGCATCACCGGCGCCACACGGCGCCTGGTGCTGACTGAGGCCGAATCCGCCCAGTCGAAGGCGGAGTAGCCCGGTCGGTAGTCGGCGTTCGGCGGCCGGACCAGGGGAATCACCGGCGGTCCGATGCGAATGCTCACCCGTCATCATTCATGGCGCGCGCGGAATTCCCGCCGTGCTGTGCCCGCGCAGCCGCAGCACCTTCGCGCGGGTGTTCTTCTCGAAGTCGTCCTCGCCCTCGTCCTCTTCGCCGCCGCCGCGGTCATCATCGGCGGCGGGCTCAACGCCTCGGTGAACAGCGCCGCGCGCCTCCGCCTGCAAGCCCACGCGGCCGACCTTGCGGTGACGGTGATGTCCGAATTGCAGATGGGCGTGCGCTTGGTTGAGCAGCCGGGGCCCGAGCCGTTCCCCGCGCCTTTCACCAACTGGACGTGGCAGGTCACATCCACCCGACTCGAGTCCGCGCCCGGCGCGGCGAGCTTCTCCAACGTCGAAGTCGTCATCCGCCACTCGGAATCCGCGCTTGTGCATCGGCTCGCGCAAGTGCTCGATCTCGGCGAAGTGGCGAATCTGCGGGAAGGGCAACCCCGATGAGCGCCCGTAGTGCAATCGCATCGGTTGGAATTGGCGCGCATCGCGCCCGCTTCAGTTCCGCGTTCACGCTACTCGAAATCATCCTCGCTGTCGCCATCGCGACCGGCTTGCTGCTCGTCGTGCTCTACTTCTACCGGCAGTCCGCCGAGCTTCGCGAGCAGGTGATCCGCGAAACCGAGCGCGTTGCGGCCGTGCGGCTCGTGATGGACCGGCTCACGAGCGAGTTGCGCACCGTGCCCGCGAGTTCCTCCGCCACGCTGCCGCTTTATGGCGACCCGGCGATGCTCGAATTTGTCCGCACCGATGTGCCCTCCCGTGCCGCGTGGGCACCTGCTGACCTCGGGCGCGTGTCGAATCCGGAAAGCGACCTGCGCCTCTTGCGTTACTCGGCCGGCGACGGCATTGTCACGTTCGGCCTCAGCCGCGAGGAGGAAGCGCTCGTCGGTCGCCGCGCCGTCACTAATGCGTCGGATGCACTAGGCTTTAATGACGCGACTCCAACGAACGCGCCGGCGGTGCTTACCGAGGATCTCTCCTTCGTGCGCTTCCGCTTTTGGGACGGCCGCGCGTGGCTCGATGTGTGGGCGGAGCCTTCGCCGCCGGTCGCGGTGGAAATCTCGCTTGGCTTCGACCCGCTGCCCGACGACCTCGCGCCCGACGAATATCCGCACGAAGTCTTCCGACGCGTCGTGCACCTGCCCGCGGGCAGCCCGGCCGAAGCCGCCGCAACGCCCTTCGCGACAATTGATCGGAGGGAGCCCGCGCGATGAACTTCGACTGCTCCAACCGCAGGCGCGGATTCGTCCTCATTGCGATTCTTATCGTCGTGATGCTGGCGGCGATGATCGCCATGAGCCTGCTGTTTCGAATGAAGGCCGAAGAAACCGCGACCGCCGCTGGCTCCGGCGCGGAGCAGGCCTGGGCCGCGGCGATGAGCGGCGTGCGCGAGGCGATGCGCGTCGCGGCCACCGGTTCCGAGAATCCCGACGTCTTCGATTCGCCGGACCTGTTTCGCGAACGCCTCGTGTTCGATGACGGTTCCGACCGCTGGCACTTCACGGTCTATTCGCCCGGCGACGACGGCATGACGCTTCGTTACGGGCTCACCGACGAGGCGGGCAAGCTCAACCTCAACCACGCGACAGAGGAAATGCTTGCGCGACTGCCCGGCATGAAGCCGCTGCTCTCGCACGCGCTGCTCGACTTCATTGATGCCGACGACGCACCGCTGCCCGAAGGCGCCGAGCAACCTTACTACGACACGCTCGCGAAGCCCTACGCCGTCCGCAACGGCCCGCTCGACACCGTGGACGAACTGCTGCTCGTGCGCGGCTTCACGCCCGCGCTGCTCTACGGCGAAGCCGCGAATCCGTATCGCAGCGCCGCCACCGACGACGCCCCGCCCGCCGCGGACTTCGGCCCCGCCTCGCCGCTCCGCCCGCTGCTCACCGTCTCATCGTTCGAGCCGAACACCGGAACCGACGGCGCGCCGCGATGGAACTTGAACGACCCCGCCGAGAACTTTCCGACGAACGGCGTGCCGGCCGCGACGCTCGCCTATGTGGCGGCGCTGCGGAGCAACCAGATTCCGGTTGCCTATGCGAGCGACCTGCTCGACGCGAAGCAAGTGGTGCGGACCACCAACGGCGTGGATGTCGAGCTGTCGTCGGGCATCTCAAACGACGGGCTGCCGCTCGCGCTCGACCTGTTCACCACGGTTGCGGACACGGAGCTGGCGGGGCTCATCAACGTGAACACCGCATCCCGCGCCGTGCTCGCGTGCGTGCCCGGCCTCGACGACGCGCTCGCCGACGCCATCGTGTCCGCGCGACAAAGCGTGTCTCCCGACCGGCGGAAGAACCTCGCATGGCTCGTGCAGGAGCATGTGCTCGACGCGGACAAGTTCCGCGCCGTCGCGCCGTATCTTACCTCGCGCGGATTTCAGTTCAGCTTTCGCGTCATCGGCTACGGAGTGCCCTCGGGTCGCCACCGGGTGATCGAGGCGATCGTGGACACCGCCCGCGGCAACCCCACGCTGCTTTACCTGCGCGACGTCACACGCCTCGGCCTGCCGTTCAAGCTGGAACCGGGCGGCGAGCCTTCGGCGGACCTCAAGACCGCGCCGCGAACCCCGCGGAATGCGTCCTTGCACACAACGCCTCCCGGCCCTCAGATATGACCATTCACCGTGGTGACCTCCGGCACGATGCCTGAACCGTCCAGATTCAACGTGATCCCGTTCCCGAAACTCGGCCGGCGCGAGCGCCCGCGCAGGCTTGGCGCGGCCACCGCGCTCGATCTCGACGGCCCGCTCCTTCGCGTCGCGCAGTCCGGCGGCGGCGCCATCACCGACCTCGCGACGAGCCCGCTCGATCTGCCTGCAGGCACCGACCGCTCCGACCCGGCCGCGCTCGGCCGCGCGCTTGCCGCCGCGCTCGACAAGCTCAGGGTCCGTCCCGGCCCAGTCGTTTTCGCTTTGCCGCGGGCGCAAGTGTATCTGCGCACGCTCGCCGTCCCCGTCGTCGCGGACGTCAGCGAACTCGCGTCCATCGTCCACCTCCAACTCGCGCGCGAGCTGCCGTTCCGGATGGACGAAGCGGTGATCGACTTCCAAGTCCTCCGCCAGTTCACGCCCGCGGTGAAACCTTCCGATCCCAAAGCCGCCCTCGAAGCGCCGGCGCCCTCGCCGAAGCTCGAAATCCTCGCGGCTGCGGTGAAGCGCGACGTCGTCGAGTTCCACGAATCGCTGGCAACCGCCGCCGGGCTCAAGCTCGCCGCGCTCGGATGGATCGCTTCCGCCGAGGCGCGATGTCTTGCCGCCTGCTCGGCGGCGGAAGCACCCGCTGCACTCGTCACGCTTCGAGCCGGGGAAGTGGGTGTTGACGTCGTCACCGGCCGCGGCGTGCTGTTCAGCCGCGGGGCGGCCGTGCCGGGGGGCGATTTCGCCGAGGCCGCAACCATCGAAGTCGTGCGAAGCCTGCACAATTTCGGCGGGCTGGCAGGCGGCACCGCGGTTGCGCGCACCGTCGTCGCCGGCGCAACGGGACACGAGACCGCCGTCATCAAGCTGCTCGCGTCGCGGCTCGCCATTCCGTGCGGCGCGCTTGAATTCGCGAAGCTCGGATTGCCCGCGTCCGCGCGCGACTCGGCGGCGGGCGCATCCGCGGCGATCGGCCTCGCGCTCGGCGCGACGGACGACGGCGGATTGGCGTTCGACTTCATCGACCCGAAGCGCCCGGCCGACCGGCGCGACCTGCGGCGCGTGAAGGTTCTCGGCGGCATCGCCGCCGCGGCGGCCCTGTTCATCCTGCTGTTCGCAGTGCGGTCGTCGCTTGTGCAGAAGCGCGAGGCCAACTTGAAGGAAGCGCAGCTCGAACTCGCCGCCGAGGACAAGAAACGCCCCATCTACCGCCGCATGACGCAACAGGCGGCGACCGTGAAGGCGTGGCAGGCCGAGGGTCGCGACTGGCTCGATCACTACGCGTGGCTCAGCGCGGTGCTGCCGCGCAGCGAGGATCTCTACGTGACGTCCCTCGCGGTCGGCGGCGGCGGAAGCATCCGGCTCGCCGTGCAGGCTCGCACCGGCGAGATGCTCGCGCGCCTCGACAAGCAGCTCCGCGCCGCCGGCTACGACGTGAAGCCCCTCGCCATCACGCCCGGCACGGACCGTTTCGGCTACAACTTCCGTTCCACGGTCGAGCTGACCGCACCCGAGAAGCTCAAGCTCGACCTCACGAAGGCGCAACCGGCCGCGCGCCCCGCCGATGACGCGTCGCTCGACGCAGTGAAGAAGGGGGGCTCGAAGTGAACGCGCGCGAACGCACACTCGCCATCGCCGTCGTCGGTCTCGTCGGCGCATTTGCCGTCACCGCCGGCGTGCGCGGGTTTTTCCTCAAACCGCTCCGCGCGCTCGACGGCCGGATCGGCGGCGTGCACGAGAAGCTCGCGAAGCTTCATGCCGAGCGCCGCGATTATTTCACCGCCGAGGATGCGATGAAGCGTGTCGCCGCGCGGTGCTTTTCGGACGACCTCGACCTCGCGAGCGCGCGCTCGGGCGAGATGCTCACGCGCATCATCATCAACAGCGGATTGCGCGAAGCGGACTTCAGCCGCGTTCCCGTCGGCCCGCGCAAGCTTCGGGGCTCCCAGGAAATCGGCTGGAGCATCCGGGGCGAAGGCGGCCTGGCGCAGGTCGTAAACCTCATCTTCCTGGTCCAGAAGTCCACGCCGCTGCACCGGCTCGACAGCCTCGTGGTGTCCGCGGCGGACGTGCCGGGGCGCGTGCGCGTGAGCTTCCGCTATCTCACGCTCGTGCTCGAACCTGCACCCGAGGCGCAGCCGCTGGATCTCGAATCCAAGTTCACCGCCGAAAGCCCCGAACGGCGCGCCTATGCGGCGCTTGTCACGCGCGACATTTTGCGGCCGTATGTGAAGCGGCCGCCGCCGAAGCCCGAGCCCGGGCCGCCGTCGCCGACACCCGCCGGGCCGCCGGGCGCCGAGCCGGGACCGGAGACGTTCCGCGTCGTGTCGCTGTCCGAGTGGATGGGCAAGCCCGAGGTCCACGTGCGCGACCTGTCGAACCAGAAGACGCTGCGCTTCCAGCCCGGCGACCAGCTCGCGGGCGGCCGCATCGTGCTGGTGGATTATCGCCCGTTGCCGATGCCGGGCAACGAGTCGCTCCTCTCAAACAGCCGCGTGATCGTGAAGATCGGCAACGAATTCTGGGCCGTCGAGCGCGGCCAGACGCTTGCCAGCCGATACAAACTCAAGCCCGATCAGATCCCGGGAGAGTTGATGAAGTTGTGACCGAACGAAACCGATTTCGAGAACGCCTATGAAACGCATCCACTGCCTGCTAGTCGCCTTGCTGCTGCCGCTCGCGAGCGCGCCCGCCCAGAACCAGCCCGCGCCAAAGCCCGGCGCCCCACCGGCCAAGTCCGTCACCATCGCGCCGCCGCAGGACGCCTCGCGCAACATCCGCTTTCAGTTCGACGGCATTCCTTACGCCGACGTGCTCGAACGGTTCGCGCAGATGGCCAGCCGCCCGCTCGTCGCGGATGCGATGAAGATCGAGGGCACGCTCACATTCAACGACCCCAAGCCCTACAACTATGCCGAGGCGCTCGACACGCTCAACGTCATCCTTTCGATGAAGTCCATGATGCTCGTCGAGGACGGCAACTACCTGCGGCTCGTCCCGTTCAAGGAACTGCCGCAGCTCCCGCTCCGCATTCTGCGCGGCTCGGAGCGCGCGGCGGACGTGCGTCCCGGCGAGGTCGTCACCGTCGTGCTCGACTTGAAGAGCATGGACGCGAAGGAAATCGCGCAGTCACTCACGAACCTCCTCTCCACCGCGGGCTCAGTCGCGCCGCTCTCACGCGGGCGCGGGCTGATCGTCACGGACCGCATGGCAAACATCCACCGCATCCGCACGCTCATCGCTGCGGTGGATTCGGAGTCCGTGGCGGAACGGCAGATGAAGACCTACACGCTGTTGCACGCGTCAGGCGCGGTCGTCGCCGACCTCATCAACCGCACGTTCGGTGTGGCCACCGCGCCGAAGCGCACCTCCTTCAACACCAACACCAAGGCGCTCGACGTGCTGCCGCCCGACCCGGGCGATTACGTGACCGCGGTGTATGACGACGCGTCGCGCACACTCGTGCTCTTCGGGCCAAACGAACGTCTGCAGCTCGCCGACCAGCTTGTCGCGCGCTTTGAGGACAAGGAAGGCGGCTCCGGCGACGTGCGCATCTACACGCCCCAGTTGATGAAGGCCGAGGAACTCGCCGCGATGATCCGTCAGGCCGTGCCCGGTGTCGCGGGCGAAAAGGAAACCGCGGCCTCCGCCGCCACAAAGGCCCGTGTCATCGCGGACACGGCGACGGGCCGCCTCATTGTCGCGGCGCCGCTCGCGGGGCAGGCGGACCAGATTGAGCAACTCATCAACCGGCTCGACAAACCCGTTCACGGAACCACCCTGCGCCCGCTGCGCGCCGACACCGTGCAGGTCACGAAGGTGTTCCGCACGCGCACCGCCGAGGCGACCAACGTTGCGAACATCTTCCGCGAAGCCTTCACACGCCGCACGCCGTCGGGCGCGGCAGTCCAGACCGCGAACATCACCGTGGAGCCGCGCAGCCAGAGCGTCATCATCACCGGCTCCCCCGCGGACCTCCAGATGGCGACGGACATCCTCACGCAACTCGAGACCGGCAGCAGCACGCCGCGCCCGCAGCAGACGCGCTTCATTGACCTCGGCAGCCCGTCCGAGTCCAAGCGGCTGCTGCCGCTCATCGAGCAGATTTACCGCGGGCAGGCGACCGACGCGCTCACAGGTTCCGTGGCGCACGCGCGCATGCTGCCCGAGCCGGAGACGGGCCGGCTCATCGTCACCGGCAGCGACGAGCACTTGAAGATGATCGAGGGCATCGTGAAGGAGCTGCGCGTGCAGCGCCCCGGCCCGATGCTGCGGCGCCTGCAGATCATCAGCTTCAAGAACGCAAAACTCGACACGGCCTTCACCAGCTTCACCAGCCTCGTCACCGAGCGGATGACGGACAAGCGATTCGAGGAACAGCCCAAGCCGTCGGTGATTCAGGACGCCGCGAACAACCGCGTGCTCGTCACGGCCACGGAGGAACAGTTGCGCGAGATCGAGCAGATCGTCGCCGTGGTGGACGTCGCGCCCGCGCAGCAGCGGCGCGAGATGACCGTCATGCCCGTGCGCTCGAAGTCACCCGCGGAAATCATCACGCTCGCCACGCAGCTCATGGCGCAACTCGGCGAACCCGGCAGCCCGCAGACCGAACCCAAGCTCGTTCCCGACGCGAGCGGCAAGCAGATCATCGTGCTCGCCACCGCGAAGGACATGCCGCGCGTGCGCGAGTTCATCCAGCAGCTCGACGTCGCCACCACGCAGAACATCGCGCGGCAGTTCAAGGCGGTGGACCTGCACAGCCGCACCGCCGCCGAGCTGTCGCCGCTCGTCACACAGCTCTACGCGGAGCAGATCAAGGGATTGAGCGAGCCGCCGGGCGGTGCGGCCACGCTGCTTCCCGACGCGAAAAACAACCGCATCATGGTCAGCGGCGCGGACGCCGAGATCGCGCGCGTCGAGGCGATCATCCGCCAGCTCGACCCGGCCGGCCGCCGGCCCGCGCGCGAGGAGACGCGCGTGGTGCGGCTGAAGGCCGCGCTCGCCGCCGAGCTCGCGACACTCGTCGAGAAGAGCCTCTCCGTGCAGGGCCAGCCGGTGAAGGTGCTCGTGGACGCGCGCAGCAACAGCCTCGTGCTCAGCGGCGACGCCGACGCGGTCGAGGCCGCGTCGAAGATCATCGCGCAGCTCGACACGCCGTCCGACGTGCAACCGCGCGAGATGCGCGTGATGGAACTGAAGCAGGGCGATGCGACCGTCATCGCCGGGCTCGCGATGCCGCTCGTGACCGAGCTGCTCAAGAGCCAGCGCGGCCCCGAGTATTCGCCGTCGGTGAGGATGATCCCCGACGCCGCCGCGAACCGCCTCATCCTCTCCGGCCCGCGCAACGAGCTGCTCGCGCTCAACACCATCATCGAGCAGCTCGACCAGGCGCCCGAGGGCGCGGGCGGCGCGAAGGTCATCAAGCTCAACAACGCCGTCGCGACGAAGATCGTCGGCGTCGTCTCGAACGCGATGCTGCGCTTCGACGCGCGCAACCAGCCCATCCGCCGCGTATCCGTCACCGCCGACGCCGAGTCAAACACGCTCGTCGTCTCCGGGTCGCGCACGGACTTGAAGGACGCCGAGACGATCATCTCGCGCCTCGACAACGAGGGCGTGGACCTGACCGCGTTCGAGAAGCCCCGCCAGTTCAAGCTCATCGAGGTCCGGAGCGCCGACCCCGACGGACTCGCCGCGCTCGCCACGCGCATCTTCACCGCGCAGACGCCCGGCCGCGCCATCACGAACCTCGTCAGCATCAGCGCCGAGCCGAACGGCAAACGGATCATCGTCCTCGCGCCGGACACGCTGCTGCCGCAGATCGAGGCGGTGATCGTCACGCTCGACAGCAAGCCCGACCAGTCGCAGCGCGAGCTCGCCGCGATCGAGTTGAAGAACGCGCGCGCCGCCGACCTGCTTCCCAGCGTCACGCGCATCTACTCCGAGCAGACCGCCGGCCGCGCGGGCAAGGCCGCGAGCCTTTATCCCGACGCGAGCGGCTCGCGCATCATGGTCTTCGGCACGCAGGACCAGGTCGCCGCGGTCCGGCAGATCGTCACATCGCTCGAGGCGCAGCCTCCCGCCGCGCGCGAGGTGAAGGTGTTCGATCTTGGCCGGCTCGCCGAGGCGAACCGCGTGCTGCCGCTGTTGAAGCAGTTGTATCAGGACAAGTTCGCCAGCAACCCGACCGCCGGGGCGGCCGACGCGCAGATGATTTCCGACGGCAAAACCGGCCGCGTCGTCGTGTCCGCGCGGGCGGACCATCTCAAGGTGATCGAGGAACTCATCGCCGGCCTGCAACCCGCCGCGACGACGCCCGCGGCGCGCGAGACGAAGTCCTTCGAGGTCGGCAACGCCGCGGACGTGCAGCGCTTGCAGCCGCTCGTGCAGCAGCTTTACACCGACCAGTGGAAGGAGCGCGGCGAAGGCGACCCGGCCGACGCGCAGATTCTCTCCGACGCCGTGCGCGGCCGGCTCATCGTCACCGGCCGGCCTGAACACTTGAAGCAAATCGAGGCGATCCTCGCGCAACTTGGCGCTGCGAACGCGAAACCGCTTGGCGGCGCGTCGCGCGACACACGCATCTTCGACCTCACCACCGCGAGCGCGGTCGAGCTCGCGGTCACGGTGAAGACGCTTTACACCGAGCAGTCGAAGGCGCGGTTCGGCAACGTCGCGCCCGACACGCTCATCACCGCCGACGCCGGCGGCAACCGGCTCATCGTCGTCGGCGACACGAACGAGCTGGCCGTCATCGAGGGCATCGTCACCAAGCTCGACAAAACCAGCGCGCAGAGCTCGACCGCGCGCGTCTTCCGCATCAAGTCCGCCGACCCCGCGAAGGTCGCGGAGATTCTCACCACCGCGCTCGTGCGTTACGACGCCTTCGGCAAGCCGCAAAAGCGCGCGACCGTCACCGCCGACGCCAAGACGCGCACGCTCGTCGTCACCGGCGACCCAAAGGAACTGCAGGGCATCTCGCTCATCATCGAGCAGCTCGACTCCTCGCTCGCCGAGCAGTCGGAACGCAGGATGAAGGTGCTCACGCTCAAGCAGGGCGCGGTGCGCGACGTGACCGCGAAGCTGCGGCAGCTCTTCGCCGACCGCGTGAAAAGCCAGCCCGACCTCGGCACGAGCGAGCTGCTCCTGCTCGACGACACCGCGAGCAACCAGCTCATCCTCGCCGGCAGCGACGCGCAGTTGAAGGCCGCGGAGCAGATTCTCGCCACGTTGCAGGAGAGCGCGGCCGCTGCGCCCGCGCGCGAGTTGCGCGTGTTCGAGCTCGGACAGCCCGCGGAATTGCGCCGGGTCCTGTCGCTCGCGCAGAACCTCTATCAGGAACGCTGGAAAGACCGCGACGCCTCCGACCCGGCCGACGCGCAGTTCCTCACCGACACG
Organism: Verrucomicrobiota bacterium; assembly: GCA_016871675.1. Lineage (NCBI taxonomy): Bacteria > Pseudomonadati > Verrucomicrobiota > Verrucomicrobiota bacterium. The sequence continues at coordinate 44,092 of VHCN01000005.1, read as the reverse complement.
AACAACGCGCGCCTGCTCATCTCCGGACGCCCGGCGCATTTGAAGGAAATCGAGTCCATCATCGCCATGGTGCGGCGGCCCGCGCCGGACCTCGCGACGCTTGAGACGCGCGTGTTCGATCTCGTCGCCGCGCAGGCCGCCGAGCTCACGGTCACCGCGAAGTCGCTATACGACGAACAGCTCAAGTCGCGCCCCGCACCGCCCGTGTCGCCGGCGATGATCCTCGCGGACGTCGCCGCGAACCGGATCGTGCTCTCCGGCGCGAGCAACGAGTTGAACGCCGTCGAGACCATCATCCGGAAACTCGACAAGGCCAACGCCGTCTCGGGCGGCACGCGCATCTTCAAGCTCACCAACGCCGAACCCGAGCAGGTCGCCAGCGTGCTGTCCGCCGCGCTCGCGACAGTCACGCCCGTGGGCCGCACCATCCCGCGCGTCACCGTCGGCGCCGACAACCGCACGCGGCTTCTCACCGTGGTCGGCGAGCCGAGGGACATCGCCGCCGCCGCGAAGATCATCGAGGAGTTTGAGGCGAATTCCACCCATGAGCCGCGGCAGATGCGCGTCTTCGGCCTGTCCGCGGGCCTCGCGGAGAACACGACGCGCAACATCCGCGCGATCGTGCTCGACCAGTTGAAATCACGCGGCTTCGCGACGGACGCCAACGTGATCGTGCTCACCGACGACCGCAACCCGCGGCTGCTCGTCACCGCGACCGACGCGCAGTTGAAGGCCGTCGAGGAGGCGCTCAAGCAGGTGAAGGACGTGCCCGAGATGGGACCACGACAGCTCACCATCATCCCGCTCACGAACATCATCGCCGCGCCCATCCTGCAGGTCGTCACGCAGCTCTTCGCGACGCAGATCACCAACCGCGATTCCGGGCAGCGCCTCGTCGTGAGCGCCTCGCCCGACGACCGCACGCTGCTCGTGGACGGCCCCGGCCACACGCTCACGCGCATTTCGCAACTCGTCCGCACGCTTGACCTGCCGCAGACGAACTCGTCCTCCGTCATCCAGACCGTGCACTTGAAGAAGTCCGAGCCCGTCGCGCTCGCCGAGGCGGTGACCAAGACCATCGCCAGCCGCGAGGCGCAGCCGTTGCTCAAGCGCGTCACCGTCACGCCCGTCTCCGGCGCGAACGCGGTGCTGCTCAACGGCCCGACCGATTCCGTGCAGGAGGTGCTGAAGCTCATCCGCGAACTCGACGGCGAATCGGCCGCGGGCGGCGGCGGTGACATCGAAGTGCGCGTTTACAAACTCAAGACGTCCGACGCGAAGGAAGTCGTTCCGGTCCTCGAGCAGATGATCGAGTCCGTGCTCGACCGGCGCGGCGTGCGGCGCGCGACACCAGCGGATGCCGGCACGACCACGACGAGGCGGGGCCGCGTGAGCATCGCGGTGATGCCGCGCGCGAACAGCCTCATCGTTTCCGCCACGCCCGCGCAGTTCAAGCTGATCGAGCAGTTGCTTCCCACGCTTGACGCCGCGCCCGAGCGCGGCGACCGCGACGTCCACATCGCGTGGCTGAGGAAGGCCAAGGCGGTCGATGTCGCCGACCGGCTCACCGCGGTGTATGCCGACCGTCCGGCGGGCGAGAAGCCGGTCATCGAGGCGGATTATCAGGCCAATTCCATCACCGTCATCGCGAAGGCGGCTGACGTGGCGCAAATTCAGGACCTCATCACGCGCCTCGACGACTCGGGCAAGGACGACAGCATGCAGGTCCGTCTGCGCACGCTCGGCCGCGTCCCCGTCGAGCAGATGGCGCGGATGCTGACGAACATCTACCCGCAGATGCACGCGGGCCAGGTCCGCATCGTGGAGAAACTTGCGCCGCTGCCCGTCGCGCCGAAGGCGGCCCGTCCACCGCAGGGAACGAACACCACGTCGGCCGTCACGAACGCGCCGGGCGAGGTCATCATCGCGGTCGACCGCGACGCCAACGCGCTCATCCTCGCCGGGCCGACCGCGGAACTCGACAACATTGACCGCATCCTGAGCGAGTTGCAGTGGTCGGGGCTCGCGGGCGATGCCGAGCTGCACGTCTTCCCGCTGAAGGAGGCGGACCCGGTCATCGTGGCGCGCACGTTGAACGACCTCTTTCGCTCGGAAACACAGGCGCGTCCCGCGGAGCCGCCACGTCCAGGCGAGGCGCCGCGTCCCGCGGTCGTGCTGCCCGCGCCGAAGATGGTGGTCGTGCCCGAGCCGCGCACGCGGAGCATCATCGTGCGCGCGAAGGCGACGGACTTCCTGCTGATGAAGTCGCTCATCGAGCAGCTCGACGCCGCGGGCTTGAGCGCGCAGCTCGACTTCCGGCTCATCGCGCTCACGAACGCGCCCGCCGAGAAGGTCGCGCCGGCCGTGCAGCAGATGGCCCAGCAGTTGAACCTCGTGCGCCCCGGCGAAGCGCTCACGGTCACGGCGTTCCCGCGGCTCAAGAGCCTGCTCGTGTTCGCGCGCGGGCCGATGATTGACCAGCTCGAGAAACTCATCCGCGCGCTCGACCAGCCGACGGAGCACGGCGAGGCCGAGGTGCGCGTGTTCACCTTGCAGAAGGCCAACGCGCCGCAACTCGCCGCCGTTCTGCAAAGCATGCTGCGGCTCGGCGCGACCAACGATCTCACGCCGGAGGCGCGCGAACTGCAGGAGCAGGTGCGCCGGTTGAAGGTCACGAACACGAACGGCGCGGCGGTCTTGCTCGACCTCACGAAGCCCATCCGCATCATGACCGATCCCGCCGCCGCCGGGCAGAACGGCGGCAACCGGCTGCTGATCTCCTCGACGCCGGACAACCTGCTCGCGCTCGCCGCCGTGGTCGAGATGCTCGACAAGGTCGCGCTCACCGACGCCGCGGAGGTCGCGATCATCCCGCTCCAGCACGCGGATGCCGCGAGCGTTTCGCAGACGCTCACGAGCGTGTTCACGCAGGGCGTGCGGCTTGGCTCCGGTCCCGCGGGCACCGCGCAACCCGACGGCGAGCAGGGCAAGGCGCTCGTCAGCCCGCTCAACGTCGCCGTGGACGCTCGACTCAACACGATGATTCTCAGCGGCCGCCGGGAATCCCTCGTCCTCGCGCGCCGCATCATCACCGATCTGGACAAGCCCACCGGCCGGTTTCTCACGGAAGTCAAACTGTTCCGGCTCAAGCACGCCGCCGCGACGAAACTGCTTCCGCTGTTGCAGGCCGTCTTCGCGGAAGGCGCGCCGGTCGCCGGCTCGGAGGGCATCAGCACGTTCGTCACCCGGCTTCGCACCACGATGGAGAACGGCCGGCCCGTCACGACCGACCAGCCGAAGGCCCGCGCCGCGCTCGTCATGCAGGCCGACGACACGATGAACGTGCTCATCGTCGCCGCGCGCACGGACGCCCTGCCGCTCATCGAGGAGGTCATCAAACAGCTCGACATCCCCGACGCCTCGGGCCTTTCGCGCGTGCGCATCTATCCGCTTCAGCACTCGGACGCGGCGACGGTCCAAAAGATCATCAACGACCTGCACACGGGCGCGCGCGCCGGCAGCGTCCGCAACGAGGACCGGCCGAACATCACCGTGGACGAGCGCAGCAACTCGATGGTCGTCTCCGGCAACGACAAGGCGTTCGCGATGATCGAGGGCCTGCTCCTCCAGCTCGACAAGGCCCTCCCGCTCGAACTGCGCGACATCCGCATCCTTCCGCTCACAAGCGCGGACGCGGTCGAACTCGCGGCCACCATTCAGAAGCTCATGGACGCGCGGATCGCCCGGCAGACCACGCTCGGCCGCGGCCAGGCCGAGTCGCTCCGCGTGCTCATCGTGCCCGAGTCGCGCAGCAACAGCCTGCTCATCGGCGGCGGCAAGGACAGTTTCGACCTCGTGCAATCCCTCGTGCGGCAGCTCGACACCGCCGCGCCCGCGCTGAGCGGCCGCATCCGGCTTGTCCCGCTGCAATTCGCGGACGCGCGCGTGATCTCGACGACGCTTAACAACCTGTTCACGCAACGCTACGCCGCCGCGAAGTCGCCCGACACGCAGCGGGCCAGGCCCGTCATCGTGCCCGACGCGCGCGTGAACGCGCTGCTCATCTCCGCCGCCGTCGTGGATAACGAGATGATTGACGACCTCGTGAAGAAGCTCGACCGCGCGCTCGACAACCCGGCGCTCACGCTGTCGGTCCTTCCGCTCAAGCACAACGACGCGGCGAAGGTCGCAACCACGATGGAGAGCATCTTTGCCGCTCGTCTCAAGGCCCGCGCGCTGCCGGGCGCCGAGCCGTCGGCGTCCGAGCAGGTGAAAATCGAGACCGACGGCCTCAACAACTCGCTCATCGTCTCCGCGAACAAGGAAAACCTCGACCTCATCACCGAGCTGCTCACGCGGCTCGACGTCGAGCCCACCGTCGCCGCTGGAGTCATGGAGACCTTCGTGCTCAAGTTCGCCGACGCGCAGCGCGTCGCGACGATGCTGCGCGGGCTCGTGCAGCAGGGATTGTATCGGCCCGGACGGCCGCTTGTCGGCGGCCCGGCGCCCGCGGGCGGCCGCGACGCGCTCGCCATCGCCGTGGACCCGCGCAGCAACACGCTGTTCGTCTCCGCCAGCCCGGAGCATCTCGCGATCGTGAAGGAGGTCATCACCAGGCTCGACACCCGGGACCTCGCAGACGCGGGCAGCATGAAGATCTACCGCCTCGAACGAGCGCGCGCCGCAAACCTCGCGGCCGTGCTCACGCAGTTCTTCACCGCAAAGCGCGCGGGCGACACCGTCGCGCTCAACGCGCAGGACCGGAGCATACCCGTCGCGGTCATCCCCGACCCGCGCCTCAACGCGCTGCTCGTCACCGGCGGCAAGGAGGCGTTCGACATTCTCGACCGCATCGTGCCACAGCTCGACGCCGAGGACGTGCAGGCGCGGCAGAACTTCCGCGTCTTCCAGCTCAAGCAGGCGACGGCGGTGAAGTTGCAGGACACGCTTGCGAAGCTCTTCGCCAACCGCCCGCCGCGCGTGCGTGGCGAGACGCCCGATCCCATCACGGTCATCGCCGATGCGTGGGTCAACGCGCTCATCGTCGGCGCGGTGGTCGAGGACATGGCAATGGTCGAGTCGCTCGTCAACCGCCTCGACGCCGAGCAGGCGCAGTTTGGCATCACCGTGCAGGTCATCCCGCTGCAGAAGGCCGACGCACGCCGCGTCGCGACCACCGTGCAGGGCCTGTATCGCGAAGGCACGCAAACCACCGGCGCGCTGCCCATCGTTGTCAGTGCGGACGAGCGGGTGAACGCGCTGGTCGTCAGCGCCGGCGAGGCCGATGTGCGGCGCATCCGCGCGGTCGTGGAGAAACTCGACACTGACCAGGTCGCGCGTGTCAGTGAAATCCGCGTGATGCCGTTGAAGTATGCGCGGGCCGAGGCGCTGTCCACCGTGCTGAACGCGGCGCTCAATACGAAGCCCACGCCGCTCACCGAGCAAAACCCGAACGCGCAGTCGGTCCTGCAATTCATCACCCGCACTCTGGACGGCCGGGAGCTGGTGACCGCCGCGCTGAAGGAGGCAGTGCTGATCACACCCGACCCGCGGATGAACTCGCTCATCGTGTCCGGTCCCGTGGATTACATGGGATTGCTCGAACAGGTCATCTCGCGCCTCGACAACAGCTCGCCGCGCGAGGCAAAGATCCGCGTCTTCACGCTCAAGCACGCCAACGCCGCGCAAAGCGCGCAGCTTCTCATGAGCATGTTCCGCATGACGCCCGCGGGCGCGACCGCCGGCGGCAACGTGCGGACGATTCAATACACGCTGGTGAAACCCGATGGATCAGGCGCGTCCGAGGGCGCGTCGGCCATCCTCGGCTCCGAGGAGCAGGGCGCGCTCAACGTGAGCGTGGACCCGCGCACAAACAGCCTGCTCGTCGGCGGCACGGACCACTACATCGCGCTCGTCGCGCAGGTGATCGAGACACTCGACACGGGCGAGGCGATTGACCGCAAGACGGAGCTGCACCGGTTGAAGAATTCGCAGGCGCTCGATGTCGCGACTTCGATCCGCGCCTTCCTCGACCAGGAACGCCAGCGCGTGACACAAATCCTCGGGCCCGACGCCGTGGCAAACGCCTCGCGCCTGCTCGACCGCGAGGTCTCGATTGTCGCGGAGACGAACAGCAACACGATCCTGCTGTCCGCGAGCCCGCGGTTCTTCGACCACGTGCGAAACCTCGTGGAGGAGCTCGATCGTTCCCAACCGCAGGTGCTGATCCAGGTGCTGCTCGCCGAGGTCGCGCTCGACAACACGAAAGACCTCGGCATCTCGTGGAATTACAACAAGGGCATCGGCGGCGGCCGCACGATCGGCACCGGCACGGACTTCGCCGGCGTCCCACCCGCGCTGCTGACCACGTTCGGCGGCTACTCGGGTCTGCTCACCGGGCGCGACCTGAACTTCCTCGTGAAGGCGATGGAGGACGACGGGCGCCTCGAAGTCTTGAGCCGCCCGCAAGTGCTCACGGCGGACAACCGGCCCGCAACGATCAACATCGGCCAGCGCGTGCCGCTCATCACGGACAGCCGCGTGACCGAGCGCGGCGACACCATCAACTCCTTCCGTTACGAAAACGTCGGCGTGAATCTGCAGGTCACGCCGCGCATCGCGCCGGACGGCTTCGTGAAGCTCGAGGTCGGCACGACAAACAGCTCGCTCAGCAGCACGTCGGTCGAGATCAACCAGAACGCCACGGTGCCGATCATCAATGAGCGCCGCGCGAGCACCACCGTGAGCGTGCCCGACGGGCAGACCGTCGTCATCGGCGGGCTCATCAGCAGCAGCGACGACATCCGCAGGAAGAAAGTGCCGCTGCTCGGCGACATTCCGTATCTCGGCGCGGTCTTCCGCAGCTCGAAAAAGAAGACCGAACGGCGCGAGTTGCTCATCATGCTCACGCCGCAGGTGCTCGGTGGCGCCGACGACGAGGCGGCGCGCTCCGCGCTCGATGGCTCGATCCGGCGGCAACTCGACCGCTCCACGATCAAGGAAATGAAGAAGCCGGACGCCTTGCAAAAGGGGCTGCTTGATCCGCTCTTCCCTGCGCCGAAGCAGGACAAGCCGGAGACGAAGCCGTGAGCGGTCACCCGGCGCACGGCGAATGAACCTACGTCACGAGATCCTCCTGCGATTGTCACAACTGCTGAGTGTGACGTGCGGCCTGTTCGTTTGCGCGTTTCTGTGCGCGTGGCTGGCGGGTTGCGCGACGGGCGGTGGCGCCCGTTCCGGCGAGAGCCTCGCGCTGCACCTGCTGCACTCGCCCGCGGCGATCAACCTCGACGATGACCCGGGGCCCGATGGGTTTGCGTTGAGGGTCTTCGCGACCACGGCGCGAAGTTCGAAGGGGTCGGTCCTGCCGGCGGGCGATTTGGAAATCCTGATGTTCGACGGCGCAATCCGGGAGGGTGCCCCGCTGCCGTCCAAGCCGCGCAAGCTGTGGACGTTCTCCGCGGCGGACCTCCGGGCGCACCAATCCCAATCCACGCTTGGCACGGCCTACGAGTTCCTCCTGCGTTGGGGCGCGGACAAACCCGCGGGCGGGCGCATCACACTCCTCGCCCGCCACCGCGACCGCCAGAACCGCCTCACGCACTCCACGACCAGCATCCTCGCCGTCGCGCAGCCGTGATCCCGCGGACCTTTAACCACCGGCCGGTGGCTGGACGGTTTCGAGCAGCTTGTGGATCACGGCTTCGACGTTCACGCCTTCCGCTTCCGCCCGGTAGTTGATCAGGACGCGGTGACGAAGCACAGGGTGCGCGAGCGCCCGGATGTCCTCGATGGTCGCGTGGGCGCGGCCCTGCAGGAGCGCGCGGGCCTTCGCTCCGAGCACGAGGAACTGACCCGAGCGAGTGCCGGCGCCCCAGCTGACCCACTCATTCACGAACGCAGGCGAGCCGGCCTGTTTGGGACGCGACGCGGCGGCGAGCTTCACGGCGTAGCGAACGACATCGAGAGCGATCGGGACTTTCCGCACGATGTCGTGGAAGCGCAGCACGTCCGCGCCGTAGAAGAGCGCCTCGATTTTCGGCGTGGCGCGCGAGGTGGTCTCGGCGACGACGGCGACTTCGTCGGCTTCAGGCAGGTAGTCCATCACCACGTTGAACATGAAGCGGTCGAGCTGCGCCTCGGGCAGCGGATAGGTGCCTTCCATCTCGATGGGGTTCTGCGTGGCGAGGACGAAGAACGGCTCCTCGAGCGCGTGCCGCACGCCCGCGGCGGTGACCTGATGTTCCTGCATCGCCTCGAGCAGCGCGGCCTGCGTCTTGGGTGGCGTGCGGTTGATTTCGTCCGCGAGGATCATGTTCGCGAAGATCGGCCCGCGCACGAACACCATCCGCCGCCCCGGTCCATCGGCGCTTTCCTCGAGAATTTCCGTGCCGGTGATGTCCGCGGGCATGAGGTCGGGCGTGAACTGGATGCGCTGGAAACGCAGGTGAAAAATCTGCGCGATGGATTTGACGAGGAGCGTCTTGGCGAGCCCCGGTGCGCCGGTGATGAGGCAGTGTCCGCCGGAGAGCAGCGCGAGCAGGATCTGCTCGATGACCTCGCGCTGGCCGATGATGACCTTTGCGAGCTCGGCTTCGATTTTCGCCCGGCCGGCGAGCAGTTGCTCGACGGTCTCCCGCTCGGTGGGCGCGGGAAGCGGCGGCGGCGACTGGGTCGCCGGCTGCGTGGCTGCGGTGTCCGCGGGCTGCGCCGCCGGCGTGGCGTTTCCTTGGATGACGGGGGGCGTTTCCACTTCAGTGTCCTTGGGTTGGTGCGGTGATTTGGGGATTGGCGTCGGGTCGGAGTCTAGTGCGTCATCAGGTAGAACACGATGTTCATCCCGAAGGGATACGCGACCTTTTCCGAAAACTTCGTGAAATAGACGGAGTCCTCCCCCTCGCGTTCCCAGCCGTCGCTCACGTCGCTGTTGTGGATGACGAAGACCATGATGCGGCCCTTGTCGTCGTGCCATGCGCGCACGTGCATGGTGTCTGAGCCCTCGCCGCGGTCGCGGAGTTGCAGCGGCGAGTTGGGATTGGCCGGGTCGTGATGCGGGTTCCAAAACTGAATCGTCGGCACCTGAAACCCCTGCATCGGCCCGCGCATCGGGAAGATGAAATGAAACACCGGGTGGTCCGTGCCGAGTTCCGTCCACCGGCGGCCGGGCAGCACGCGCTGCATCTGGGCGGCGAAGCCGTCCCACTCGGGCTGGCTCCAGAAATCGTTCACGAACAGCGCGCCGCCGTTCAGCAGATAATTTCGCAGCGCGAGCACCTCGTCGTCGCGCAGCACCATGTAGCCGGGATGCTCCAGGTAGATCATCGGCTGCGTGCGCAGTTCAGGGTCGGTCAACTTCATGACGCGCGCGTCCGGATCCGTCTTTGCGGATGTCAGCTGCTGCAGTCGATACGAGAGGTTCAAGTCGGCGTCCGGATAATCCACCCACCAGCCGAGGCGGCGGCCGAAGTTCCGCCCGAGGCCGAAGCCGGAACGGTTCGGATCGATCTTGAAAATGATGCGCGTGAAGGTGAACACGTCCTTCGCGAAGGCGGGCTCGTTGGTCCAGTTCGGCGTGCCGGTGCTGTGCGACATGGTCTCGCGCGCCGTGCGGACGGTGTCCTCATTGATCCAGCCGCTGCCCTCGCTCCACACGTAGTTGCCGGGGCGGTCGTCGGTCGGCGGGCCGCGAAAGCCGCCGCGCTGCTGGAACTGCGCGACGCAAACGCCCGTCCCAAGGAGCGCCGCCGCGACGAGCATGGCTTGAATTCGCGCGTTCATGCAGTGACGAATCAACACGGCTCAGTGCGTCATCACGTAAAACAGCAGGTTGATGCCGAGCGGGTAGGCCTTCTTCTCGGAGAACTCCTTGAAGTAATACTCGCTCTCGCCTTCGCGCTCCCACCCGTCGCCGTTGTCCGTGTTGTGGGCGATGAAGGCCATCGGGCGCCCCTTGTCATCGAAGATGGCCTTGAAGTGGACGTTCCGGTTGTCACCGTCGTGGTATTGCTCCCAAGTGATGCCCGTCCACTGGCTTTCGTGGCCGGTGCGAATGTTGGGCACCTGCATCTGGTTCTTCGTGAGTTTCAGGTCGAAGACGGCGTGGAAGATCGGGTGATCCATGTCGAGTTCGACGAACTCGCGCTCGGGAAAGACCCGCTTCATCTCGTTGAGCACGTTCATCAGCGCCGAGTCGCCCCAAAAATCGTCGAACATCGCGAAGCCGCCGTTGAGCAGGTATTTCCGGAATGCGACGACTTCCTCGTCCGTGAAACGCAGCGCGCCCGGCTCGACGAAGTAGAGCCACGGATACTTGTGGAGGTCCGAATCCGACAGTTCCACGATCCGCCCGTCGGGATCCACCTTCATCGAGGTCATCTGCTGCACGCGCCACGAGAGATTCAAATCGCTGTCGGGAATGTCCACCGCCCAGCCGCCGCCGCGACTGAATCGGTAGCCGCCGTAGCCGCTGCCGTAGCGCACGCGCGCGAAGGTCCATGCGTCCTTCTCGAACGCGACGTCGTTCGTCCACATCGGTGTGCCGGTGCTGCCCGACTCCAACTCGCGCGCCGTGCGGATGCCGTCGTAGCCGCTGCGACTGCCGCGGCCCCCGAAGCGCTGCGCGAGCGCGGCTCCCGTGACGAGGGCGACCGCGAGCCCAAGGATGAGTCGACGATGGTTCATGGCTTTGGTTCCGTCTTGGACGCCGACGGCTGCGGGTTTGTTGCAGAGCCTGTGATCTCGAGAAGGAGCTTGTGCGCGTCGCGGAACCGCGGCGCCTCCTCGAGCGCCTGCAACACGTGGCGGCGCGCGAGCGGGTTGCCGGTCTGGTGCATCAGTTTGCCGAGCCGGAAGTGAATCTCTGCCGGGTCGGGCGGGTCGAGCGCGAGCACCTTCTGCCACGCGTCGATCGCATGGACGGGTTTCCCGAGTTCCTCATGGGCGCGCGCAACGTGCCGCCACGGCAGCGGGGTGAGCGGGTTGACGCCGAGGTGCCGTTGCGCGTTCGCCTCGACGGACCGCCAGTCCTTCGCGTCGGCGGCCAGTTCCATCAGCCGCTGGAACGCTTCGAGCGCGTCGGCATCAATCGCCGCGAGTTTCGCGAGCACGTCGCGCTCCTCCTTCGCCTCGCCGAGCGCGCGATGGACGCCGGCGAGCATCGTGTAGGCGTTGTCGGCGCCGCGGTGGCCGGGGTATTCGGCGATGAGCTTTTGCAACGGCGCTTTCGCGTCGGCGAACTTTTTCTCCCCGATGAGGCGGCGGGCGTTGAGCGTGAGCGCATAGAAATTCTTCGGGTTGCGGGCGGCCCATTCGAGCGGATCGAGCCTCTCAACCGCCACGGCCACGGGTTCGGGTATGGGCCGCGGCCGGGGGCCGCCGGCGCGGGGCGGTTCGCCGATGCCTTGCGGGCGCTCGAAATCGAGCCCCGGCGCGAGCCTCTCCGCCGCGTCCTTCGCGAAGGCTGCAAAATCCTTCTCCAACTTTTCCATCGGGAGGGTGTGACGCGCGAGAACGGCGTTGATCTCGTCGCCCTTGGCAAGGTCGGCGAGGACTTTCTTGATCGCACCGAGCCCGAACCGTTGCACGAGGAACTCGACGACGAGCGAGGATTCGTAGTAGGCGAACTGAAGGTGGAGGTCGCTCTTGGGTGCGAGGAATGCGGCGCTCAGGTCACCGATGGGCGTGAGGTCCTTGCCGAGAATCATCTCGCGGTAGCGGGGATTCATGTGCTGGCCCCACGCGGGGCTCGCCTGCCGCTCTTCGTAGACGGAAATGCCCTCGCTCAGCCAGCGCGGCATCTTGTTCTTCGTGAGGCTGAGCGTGACGACGTGACAGAACTCGTGCCACAGCACAGCTTCCCAACTTGTCGGGTGCGCCGCCTGCGACGCCGGGCTGTTGGCGGTGATGACGCAGCCGAAGCATACGCCGAGGAATCCCGCGCCGCCGGGCATGCCAAACGTGCGCACGGCGAAGTCCTTCTGCTCCGGGAAAATCTCGACGATGGTGGGCTTGTCGAGCGTGCATGAATACTTCGCGGTCAGGTTGGAGCGCGCGCGTTCAAGGAGCGCAAGCGCGCGTTGGCCGTAGAGGGGCGCCTCCTTCTCGCCCATTCGCAGAATGAAGTGCGCGTTGGTGAGCGTGGTGAACCTGGCCATCGCGTCCTTGAGCGTGACGAGGTTGTAGGCGGCCACGTCGTAGCCGTCGTCCTTGAAGACTTCATCCGCGAGCTGCCAGCCCTTGTCTTCCTCGCCGAGCCGGAGCAGGTCCGTGGCGAGCTGGCTGCGGGCGGGGAGAAAGCTCCGGTCGAACCGCAACGCGCGCCGCTGCGCCGCCGCGCCCTCGGCGAAGCGGTATTTCTGCGAGAGCTTCGCGCCGAGGATATGGTCCACGGCGGGATTGTTGGTCCAGTGTTTGAGCGCCTCGTCGCGCGATTGCTTCTCGGCGGCAGAGTCGTTGCGGAGGTGCGCAAGGACGGCGCGGTAGGCGTGGGCCTCCGGATGCGCCGGGTTCACCGCGAGCGCGCGTTTGAGGAGCTTCTCGGCCTCCTCGTATTCCTCGGCATCCACGAGATGATCGGTCAGCAGGAGGAGGCTCGGGATGTGATTGGTGTTGGCTTCGAGCGCCTTGTCGATGCCGGCCATCATCCGGGCACGATCCCCGCTGGCGAAGGACTTCGCGTGCCCGCAGAGCATGTCGGCGTCCGCCGGGAATTTCTTCAACCCCTCGGCGAACGACTGGGCGGCGAGCGCGTAGTCGTGCTTTTCCAACGCAAGTTCGCCGCTGGCGAGGTAGGCGTCGCGCTTGTCGGGGTCGCTCTTCTTCGCGGGGTCGAGGAGTCTTTCGAGCACGAGCTTGGGGTCGGCGCCCATGAGCAGCGCGGCGCGGGCAAGCGCGGCCATGTTCGCGGCGTCGCGGAAGGACCATGGCCGCTGGCTGGCCTGCTGGTTGATTTCCGTGAGCATGTCGCGCGCGCGCTCGGGTTGCTGGTTGAAGAGCGCCAGCTCGCGCCCGACGAGCCGGAGCCGGATGCTCGCGGACATCGGCCAGCGGGTCATGACGTTGGTGAGGGTGTTGAAGGCGGCCGCATACTGCCCGACGGCGGCGCGCGATTGGACGAGCAGCAGGTGCCATTCCTCGCTGAGTTCCTCGGCCTTCGCGCCGGCCTCGGCGGCCTGGATGGCCTCCCGATACTGGCCGGTGAGGAAGAGCTTCCGGGCTTCGTCGAGATCGGGCGCGGCGAACGTGCTCGACGCGACGGCGAAGACAAGCGCCAGCCGCCCGAAGCCGTCCCGCCAGAAGCGCCGGGCGAATCCGTGGCAAGTCCGGGGTGGGCTGGGCATGACAGGAGATGGGATGACGCGTGGGCTGATTTGTTTCGAGCGTAGGCACGAAGCGGTGAATTGCAATGCCGGAGCGGCAGTTCCCGGGACTCCGTTGCCCGGACGCGACCGCGCCAAAGCTTTTGCTTCCCTCGCACCCTTCACTTCCGCTACAAGTGCCCCGCTCCCAACGCGCACGCACACCCGGACGAATCGCCGGCACGAACCACCACGCGCCCTTACCGAACGCATCCGCCATGATCGAGGTCAAGGTCATCTGTCCCTGTGGCACGAAGTTCAAGTTCGACACCGAGCCGGTGGACGGCCGGATGGCAGCACCGGTCACTTGTCCACGCTGCAACGAAAACCGAACGGACCTCGCCAACCTGGACATCGCAACGAAGCTCGCCGCGCTCGCCGCAGCGGCACCTCCCCATTCTCCATCCCACGTTGCGCCGAGGGCGCCGCCCGCCGTCACGCCGGTTGCGCCCGTCGCTCCCAAGCCCGGCCCCGTGCGGGTCGGCGCCGTGCCGTCAGGTTCCAAGCCCGTGCTTCCGCCCGCGAAGCCCGCCGCACCGGCGCCACCGCGCCCGCCGGCAGTTCCCGCCGCGGCTTCGAGAGCACCCGCGCCGCCGGCACCGGGACAGCCCGGCCTGCCAGTCGGAAACAAGGCGCCCGTGGCGAAGGCCGACCCGGAAGGCGCGCCTCCCTTGCCTCGGCCCGTGTCGCCGGGCGCGGCGCCGGTTGCGAAGGTCGACGACTCCGGCGAGGGAAAGGCGACGGCTGCGTCCGGCTCGAAGAAGCCGAGCTTCGCGCTCGCGGGTGTCGGGGCGCTCCTCGGCGCGCTCCTCGGCATGGCGATTTGGGTCGCCGTGATCATCTTCACGGGCATCCGTTCGGGCTACGTGGCTTTGCTTGTCGGAGTGACGGCGGGCTTCGGAGCGAAGTTGCTCGGGCGCGGGACGAGCACGGGCTTCGGTGTGGTGGCGGCGCTCTGCGCGCTGCTCGGCATCGTCGGCGGAAGTGCCGTCGCACTCACCGCGGACTTCGCCGCCGCCGTCACCGGGGCGGTGGAGTCAGCCTACGAGGCGCGCGTGGAACTCGCGAAGAATGTCGCCCAGGCGAAGAACGATGACGAGTTGCGAAAAGCCGCCGTGCGCGAACTCGCCGCCGACCGGACGGATCCAAAGACCATCAGCGACGCGGACCTTCAGAAATTCAAGTCCGAGGAGGTGCCGCGGCTCAAGGCGCTGGCAGAAGGGAAATCGTTGAAGTCCGAGGTCGAGGCCCAACTTGCGGCCGAAATTGTGTCCGGCTTCGACTACGGCGAGGTGATCAAACGGTTCTTCAGCATCTTCGCGATCATCTCCTGGATCATCGCTCTCGGCGCGGCGTTTCGCATCGCCTCGGGCTGACGCCCCCAAGCCCCTCACTCCAGTTCCGACTGCAGCGCCTTCGCGATCGCGTGGAACGCCTGTCCCGCCGGTCCCTTCGGAGTGCTGACCACCGCGGGAACGCCGCTGTCGCCGCCCTCGCGGATTTCCACGAAGATCGGCACTTCGCCCAGGAACGTGAAGCCCTGCCGCGCCGACTCCGACTTGCCGCCGCCGTGGCCGAAGATGTCCACGCGCGAGCCGTCGGGCGCGGTGAAGTAGCTCATGTTTTCCACGATGCCGAGAATGGGCACGTTGACCTTCTGAAACATGGCGATGCCCTTTCGCACGACGCCGAGCGAAGCCTCCTGCGGTGTGGTGACGATGACGCCGCCGTCGAGCGGCACAGTCTGGCAGAGCGAGAGCTGCGCGTCCCCCGTGCCGGGCGGAAGATCGACGAGCAGGATGTCGAGGCGGCCCCACTCGACCTGCGTGATGAACTGCTGGATGGTTTTCTGGATCATTGGCCCGCGCCAGATCACCGGCTGGTCGCCATCGAGCAGGAAGCCCATGCTCATGAGTTTCACGCCGTGGTTCATCGGCGGCACGAGTTTTTCATCCTCGCTCACGAACGGCCGCTGCCGCACGCCCATCATCAGCGGGATGCTCGGGCCGTAGATGTCGCAGTCGAGCAAGCCCACTTCGAGGCCGAGTTGCGCGAGCGCGCAGGCGAGGTTCACCGAGCAGGTGGATTTGCCGACGCCGCCCTTGCCGCTCGCGACCGCGACGATGCGACCGATGCCCGGCAGGCGTCGCGCGGGTTGCGGTGCGCCCGCGGCCGGCGCGCCCGGCGCGGGTTGCGGTTGCTTCACCTCCACGAACACGTGCTCGACGCCGGGCAACGCGCGGAGAACCTGCTCGCAGCCGGACTTGAGCGCGCGCCCGGCCTCGACGTTGGGTGAGGTCAGTTCAAGCCGGACGTTCACCGCGCCGGCGCCGGCGGCGACGTGTTTCACGAGCCCGAACGAGACGATGTCGCGCGAGTAGCCGGGATATCTCACGGCTTTGAGCGCTTCGAGGATGGATTCCTGCGTCACCATGCGGCGGGAATGTCGTGAGTCCCTGCGTGGAAGTCGAACGAAATCAGGACGGCCGGGCCTCCCCATGGAATCGTGACCTCAGGCGCCGGCGGTCAAGGTCCGCGGCGCGGTCAATCCACCTTCACACCCGCGACTTCGAGCACGCGCTGCAACTCGTCGTCGCTGTAAAACTTGATCTCCACCGCGCCCTTGCCCTTGCGGTAGCGGAGCCAGACTTTCGTGCCGAAGCGTTGCGCGAGCCGGTGCTCAAGGTCCACCACATGGATGTCGCGCGCGACGGGCTTCGCGCCCTTGTCCGCGCCACGCGTGGTGATGCTCGCGGTGGGTTCGAGCAGCTTGGCCACGAGTTCCTCGGTCTGGCGCACGTTCAAGCCGTCCTTGAGCACACGATCCACGGCGAGCAATTGCTCGGCTGGACTCGGCAGACCGAGGATGACCTTCGCGTGGCCGACCGACAACAGGCCGTTGCGGACGTGCGACTGGACTTCGCCGGGAAGCCGGAGCAGTCGCAACGCGTTCGTGACCGCCACGCGGCTCTTGCCAACCTGCGTCGAGACGCTTTCCTGCGTGAGCTGGAACTGCGAGATGAGCTGCGCGTATCCCTGCGCCTCCTCGATCGGGTTGAGGTTCTCGCGCTGGAGGTTTTCGATGAGCGCCATCTCGAGCACCTTGCGGTCGTCGGCTTCGCGCACGATCGCCGGCACGTCCGCGAGGCCGAGCGATTGCGCCGCCCGCCACCGCCGCTCGCCCGCGATGAGTTCAAACCCGCCGCCGCGCGCGCGGACAATCAGCGGCTGCAGGATGCCCTGCTCGCGGATGGAGTCCGCGAGTTCCTTGATCGAGTCGGGCGCGAAGTCCTTGCGCGGCTGGAGCGGGCACGGCCGGAGATTCGCGAGCGGGATGAGTTCGACGCGCTCGCGGCCGTCCGGCGCGGTCGCGGGCGGAGCGGGAACCGCGGCTTGGGATTCCGCCGCCGCGCGCGGGAGTTCGGGTTGAACCGGCGGCGGCGTCGGGACGACCGGTCGGTTGGAAGGCGCGGCTCCGCCAAGCAGCGCGCCGAGGCCGCGGCCGAGGGCACTTTTCGTCATGGACCGAGAGTGAAGAACACGGTCCGGGAAGTCTAGCGTTGACTGCTCACGGGGATCGAAGCGTGGTCGTTCTTCCCCTTGCCTCGCCGCCGCGCTCACGCGACAGTGTGGGAACGCTCCGCCATGAACCGCATCGTCGGCCTCGAAACGGAATACGGCTGCCTTACCGCAGACCTCGCCGGCCCGCCCGGCGCCATCGGCCGCGTGCGCAACTGGGTCTTCGACAAGCATCGCTACGGACTGGCCGACCTCCATCAGCGCGACTGGGATGAACCCGCGGGCAACGGCGGCTTCCTCTTCAACGGCGGCCGCTGCTACGTGGACATGGGCCACCTCGAATACTGCACTCCCGAATGCCTCTCGCTGCTCGATGTGCTCCGTTACGATGCCGCGGGCGACGCCATCCTCTGCGAGTGCTTGCGCGCGCTGAAACTCGCCGACTCCGTGAGCTTCATCCGCAACAACGTGGACCACTACTCGGGCGCGACCTTCGGGTGCCACGAGAATTATCTCGTCCGCCGCACGGTGCCGCTGACGGAGGTGAACATCCAGTCGCTGCTGTCGTTCCTCACATTGCGCGTGCTCTTCGCGGGCGCGGGCCGTGTCGGCGCGTCGCTCAGCGCCGAGTCGCGCGGCGAAATCGTCCGCACCGGCACCGACAGCCCGTTTCAAATCAGCCAGCGCGCGGACTACATCAACAACGACCTGTTCGAGTGGGTGCAGTTCAACCGCGCCATCATCAACACCCGCGATGAACCGCTCGCCGACGCCCGAAAATACCGCCGGCTCCACCTCCTTCACGGCGACACGAGCATGCTCCCGACCACGCTCCTGCTCAAGGTCGGCACCACCGCGCTCATGCTTGACCTGCTCGAACTCGATCACATGCCGCGCATCGCGCTCGCCGACGCCGTGATGTCCTTCCGCGCGCTCTCGCACCAACCCGACGGCCCGTGGCAGGTGCCGATGGCCGATGGCCGCTGCCAGCACGCGGTCGAGCTGCTCCAGCGATTTCATCAACAGGCCAAGTCCGAGTTCCGCGGTCGCGACGACGAAACCGACACGCTGCTGTTGATCTGGGGCGATGTGCTGAAGGACCTGGAGAACGATCCGATGCGGCTTGTCGGCCGCGTGGACTGGATCACCAAGCGCTTTCTCTTCCAGCAATTCATCGACCGTGAGGGCCTCGACTGGGGCGACCCGTGGTTGCGGTCTCAAGACCTCGAGTTTCACCACACCGACGCGCGTCGCAGCCTCGGGCACGCGCTCGCCGCGACGCCTGCGGCGTGGCAACTGACCGATGCCGACGTGCTCGAGGCGACGCACCAGCCGCCCGCCAACACACGCGCCCACGCCCGCTCGCGCCTCATGCACCTGCTCCGGCACCAGACCTTCCGCTACTTTGTGGACTGGGAGGTGATCGACGCCGAGGGCTTCAACTCGCTCAACCTCCTGAATCCGTTCGACCCGCAGCCTGACGAAGGCGAGCAGTGGGTCCGCCAACTGCGCGGCCTCGTGCCGTGAGCGGACGAACGGAAGTTTCACGTTCGTCGTCCTCGTCCTCGTGTTTCGCAGGTTGAACGGGCATCGAGGACGAGGCCGGCGGACACCAAGAAACCCCTTGCCCGTTCCCGCGCCCCAACACGAAACTCGTCCCATGCTCCCGCGCGCACTGCTCCGCATCGCTGCTCTTCTCGCACTCCTCGTCCCTCCCCTCGGCTTGCTCGCCGCCGAACCTCCGTGGAAGGCCGGCGTCGCCTCCGCGGACATCACGCCCACCCGACCGCAGTGGATGGCCGGCTACGGCGGACGCGACCGTCCGGCGGAGGGCACACAACACCCGCTCTTCATCAAGGTGCTCGCGATCGAGGACGCCTCGGGCCGTCGCGGCATCATCCTGTCGAGCGACCTGCTCGGCGTGCCGCAGAGCATTTACAACAACACCTGCGCCGCGTTGAAGCAGCGCTTCGGGCTCGACCGCGCGCAAGTCATGCTCCACGCGTCGCACTCGCACTGCACGCCCGTCCTCCGCGGCGCCCTCTACGACGCGTATCCGATCCAGGAGGAACACAAGGCCGCCATCAACGCCTACTCCGACCAGCTCGAGGCGAAGATCGTCGAGGCCGCCGGCAAGGCGCTTGCCAGTCTCGCGCCGGCGCGGCTCTCGGCGGGACAGGGCGTCACGCGCTTCGCGGTGAACCGCCGCAACAATCCCGAGGCGCAGGTGCCGAAGCTCATCGAGGAAAACGCGCTCAAGGGCCCGGTGGACCACAGCGTGCCCGTGCTCGCCGTCACCGGCACGAACGGCGCGCTCATGGCCGTCGTGTTCGGCTACGCGTGCCACAACACGACGCTGAGCTTCTACCACTGGTGCGGCGACTACGCGGGCTTCGCGCAACTCGCGCTGGAGCGCAGCCACCCCGGTGCGGCGGCGATGTTCTTCAGCGGATGCGGCGCAGACCAAAACCCGCTGCCGCGCCGCGCGGTCTTCCAGGCCGAACGCTACGGGCAGATGCTCGCCGCCGCCGTCGAGGAGACGCTGCTGCAGCCGATGAAGCCGCTCGCGCCGAAGCTCGCGACGGCGCTCGAACTTGCGACGCTGAATCTCGGCGACGCGCCGACGCTCGACGAACTCGAGAAGCTCACCGGCGGCAAGCCCGCCTCGAACAACCGATGGGCCGCCCGCCTGCTCGCGGACTTGAAAGCCGGCAAGCAGTTCGCGCGCACGTATCCGTATCCGGTGCAGGCGTGGTCCCTCGGCGGGCAACTTTGGATCACGCTCGGCGGCGAGGTGGTGGTGGATTATTCGCTGCGCTTCAAGCGCGAGTTCGGCGCCGACACGTGGGTCGCGGGCTACTGCAACGATGTGATGGCCTACATCCCGTCCGCGCGCGTGCTGGCCGAGGACAAGCCGCCTCGCGCGCCGGGTCGCAGCGGTTACGAGGGCAACACCTCCATGTATGTCTATGGCATGCCCGCGCACCGGTGGGCGGACGACGTGGAGAACCTCATCGCCGCCGCCGCGCAACGCGTCGTGAAGCAGGTGCGCTGAGAGGGCGAATCCACGCCTTTGAACAGGGAGCGCGTGGCGTCCCGCCGAAACCATGCTCGCGCAACCGGACTGACCGGTTGCGGTGCCGTGGTGTTGCCCAAACCTGTCGGCGGGACGCCGACGGGTGCGACCGGGACGGTCGCGCTCCTATTTCCAATCGTCCGTGCGGAAGGGAGAGGCGGGAAGGCCGGCGCCGTTGTAGAGGTTGCACGTCGGCCAGTTCTCCCACGCGTAGCGCACGGCCTGCGGCTGCTTCACGCCGGGAGCCGACACGATCACCTTGTCGCCGACGATCTTCGCGGTGGCGGGCACGAATGTCCTGTCCTCGCCGGCGATTGTGAAGCCCTTCAACTCGCCGCCCTTTGCGACAAGTCCGCCGTTCGTGTGCTTGAAGCTGAGCGTCACATCGCCACCGCGCACTTCGTGTCCCGCCGGCAGCGGGCCGCTCGCGGCGATGTCCTTCTTCCCGTAAACATCCGCGAGCGCCCACATCGCGAGACGCCTGCCGACGTCCTGCTTGTTCTTCGGGTGGATGTCCTTCTCCTCGCCGATGTCGATCGTGATGGCCATGCCGGTCTTCGGCAGCGCGAGCGTCTTGAGCATCGCCTCGCGCACCGCGGGCCAGTCGCGACCGGGCCCGCCGAAATTCGGGAGCTGCACCCACGCGAACGGGAATTCCTGCGCCCATCGCGCGCGCCAGTCGGTCACGAGCAACGAAAGCTGCGCGTGGTAGAACGGCGCCTTCTCCGGCATCGAGTTCGCCTCGCCCTGATACCAAAGCGCGCCGCGGATGGCGAAGGGCACGAGCGGCGCGATCTTGCCGTTGAAAAGTCCGCCCACGTTGCCGCGGCGTTCGGCGACCGCGGCCGGGTCCTGCGGGCGCTTCGGCGCGGGCTTGCCCTCGGCCCTGGCTTTCTTCGCGTCGTCCTGCCACTTGGCGAGGTCTTTCTCAAACTTCGCCTTCGCCTGCGCGGGGTCGGCGGCTTTCTTCGCATTGCGGGCGGACTCGAAGAAGCCCTTCAACTCCGGCGCGGCCGTTTGTGCGCCGGGCGCAATCCACGACTCGATCGGCGTGCCGCCGACGGATGAATTGATGAGGCCGACCGGGACATCGAGCGCGCGGTGCAACTCGCGTCCGAAGAAATAGGCCGTGGCTGAAAACGTGCCGACCGTGTCGGGCGCGCAGACGACCCACTCGCCGCGCGGCGCCGTCTGCTCGGTCGCGGACGCCGCGCTGCGCTCGGTGAACATTCGAATGCGCGGGAAAGTCGCCGCGGCTTGTTCGGAGCCGAAGTCCTTCGCGCGATTCACGGTCATGGCCATGTTCGACTGGCCGGAGCCGAGCCACACTTCGCCCGCCAGCACGTCCTTGACCGTGAGCGTGTTCCTGCCTTTCACGGTGAGCGTGAGCGCGTCGCCGGACGCCAGCGGGTCGAGCTTCACCATCCATTGGCCCTGCGCGTCGGCGGTGGCGGACTTGGTTTGGCCCGCGATCGTGACGGTGATTTGCTCGCCCGGGTCAGCCCAGCCCCACACGGGAGCGGCGACTCCGCGTTGCAGCACCAGGTGATCGGAAAACAGCGCGGGGAGTTTCACATCGGCGCGGACGGGAGTGACGCTGAAAGTCGCGATGGCGGCGAGAATCACGGCGCGAGAGCGCAGGGAGAGCATCGGGGCAGTGCCGTTCATGGGCGATGTGGGTTGGGGTGGGTGGATGGCGAAGTCACTGCGCGGCCTCGAAGCCTTCGCGGACTTTGCCGTCGTGGCCGATGAGGGGTTGTGGATTCTGCACGCGGCCGGAGGGGCGCACGCCGGGACCGGTGCCGTCACGGCCGAGGTCGGAGTCCATCTTCTCGACGAACGTCATCAGTCGTTTCACGACCTCGGGATTCGTGTCGGAGACGTCCGTGGTCTCGCCGATGTCGGCGGTGAGGTTGTAAAGGCGCGGGACTTTGGGCGGCGCGGCTTGTTTGTCGGCGTCCTTCTTTGCGTTGGCTTTCTTCGCGGCGCCCGCGCCCTGACCGGGCACGATGAGTTGGAGCTTCCACGGGCCGGAGCGCACGGCTTGAAGCTGGTTGCCGGCGAAGTAGAAAAAAGCGTCGCGCGAGGATTCCTTCGCGCTGCCGCTGAGCACGGGCCAGAGGTCCACACCGTCGAGCTTGCGGTCGGCGGGAACGGCCCCGCCGGCGAGTTTCACGACGGTCGGCAGCACGTCCATCATGCTGGCGATGGCGTCGCTGCTCGTGCCGGGTGGAATCCGTCCCGGCCACCACGCGATGGTCGGCTCGCGCATGCCGCCTTCCCATGTGCTCGCCTTGAAGCCGCGCAGCGGCGCGTTCGACCCGCGCGCGGTGCCGCCGTTGTCGGAGGTGAAGAGCACGAGCGTTTTCGCGCCGAGTCCGAGTTCGCGGACGGTGTCCACGACCTGCCCGACGCTCCAGTCCACCTCGGCAACCCAGTCGCCGTAGAGTCCGTGGCCTGACTTGCCCTGAAACGCCTTGCCGGGATAAAGCGGGAAGTGCACCGCGGTGTGCGGCAGGTAGAGGAAGAACGGCTTGTCCTTGCTGGCCTTGATGAACTTCACCGCCTCATCCGTGTAACGCGCGACGAGCGTGGTCTGGTCCTCGGCGAGCACGCGCTGGATGACCTTTTCGCCGCGCAACAGCGGCAGCGGGGGCTGGCCGGCGCCTTTCGGATTCGCGGGCAACGGGTCGCCGAGGTTGCTTTTCACGCCATCCGCGGCGGGGCCCATGTCATTCGAGTAGGGCAGGCCGAAGTAATGGTCGAAGCCGTGCCGCGTCGGCAGGAACTCCGGCTGGTCGCCGAGGTGCCACTTGCCCACGATGGCCGTCGTGTAGCCGCGCAACTTGAGCAACTCGGCCACGGTGAGTTCGCTCGCGTTGATGCCCGTCGCGCCCGCGGGGAACAGCACCGCGGGCACGCCGACGCGTTTCGGGTAGCAGCCCGTCATGAGCGACGAGCGCGACGGCGAGCACACGGGCGCGCCGTAGAAGCTCGTGAGCTTCATCCCTTCGGCGGCGAGGCGCTTGAGGTTTGGCGTGGGGTGGAGCTTGGAGCCGAACGGCTCGATGTCCGCGTAGCCGAGGTCGTCGATGTTGATGACGATGACATTGGGTTTCGGGACATCCGCAGCCCGCGTCATCGCGGCCAGCGGGACAGCAAGGAACAGCGCACAAGTGAGGCGGCGGATCATCGCGGGCGGCTATTTCTTGGGCTCGTCCGCCTTTTTCGGGTCTGCCTTCTTGGCGGCCTTCTTCGCGTCCGCCTTGGCCGCCGGTCCACCTTTCTCGGCGGGCAGCACGGTGACTTTGGGCGTGGGCGAAGATGTGCCGGCGAATTCATTGTAGCTCTTGTGGATGTAGTCCGCGCCGGGCATGGAGCCCTCGGCCAGGAGGAAGCGGTAACGGAGCGTGAGCGTGCCGCCGTTCTCGATCTTCGCCACGGGGAACGCGCCGAAGCGGCCGTAGTCGCGATAGGCCGACCAGCGCGTGCCTTTCGGATTCGCCGGGTGGCTCATCTCCACGACGCTGAACGTGCGGCCCGCGAGCTTGAATTGCTCTCCCACCCACGCGTAGTCGGTGTCCTTGTGCGGCGCGGCGTCGGCCTGCGAATAGGTGTAGATGGGCGAGCGCTCGACTTCCTCGGCGGGCCGGAAGTGGATGCCCGCGTGCTCGGGGTCGCCATCGAGCACCACGTCGCCGTTGGGTGCGCGGAGCCTGGACGTGAAATCCAGCACGGCATACGCGGGCGCCTCGGCCCGGCGCAACCGGAACGTGCGCTCCTCGTCGATGGCCAGCTTGCCCGTGTTGTCCTTCCAATGGACGTTGGACGTGAACTCCGCCTCCGCGGGCCCGCCCTTCTGCGACGTGAACTTCTGGTGAACCTGCGCGCCCTTGGGCATGTGCCAGAGGTCATGCACCGCGCCGCCGAACGTGACCTTGTTCCACCCGATGAAGATGCCGCGATGATGCGTGAACGTGCCGCCGGCGCCCTTGGTCAGCATGAGTTCGCCGGAAACGTCGAACACGTGCAGGTAGGGCTTGTAGGTGGCGAGGCGCGTGTCGGGCGAGGTCTCGTCGAAGGCATACATGAACCGCAGCATCGTGCGGTTGCCGTGCAGCACATCGAGATGCTTGCCGGGCGTGTCCCTGAACGAGAATCCGTCGGTCTTCTGCGCGCGGGCGGGCAGGGCGGACAGCGCGAGGACGATGAAGGTTGCGGTGAGTGCGGCCAACGTTCGGTTCGTATTCATGACGCGGGGCGGAGTGTCGCGGTTCAGACGCGCTCTGGCGAGCCTGAGTTACTCGCCGGCAGCCACGGCGGCTCCTGAGATCGAAGGCAGAAACACCGGGACGATCTCCTGCTCGCAGTCGCGGGTTACTCGGGATTGGTGCGCGCGGACGCGACGGTGTTCTGGATGGCGTGGTTGATTCCAGTCGTCCACGTGGCCGTGCTGTCCGGGAACAACATCGAGTGGATGGGCGGCCGCGGTGGCCGGCGGTCTGGCGGCTCCGTTGTTCCGCCAGGTCACTCCTTCTGAACGAAACCCCGCCGCCGCCCGTCCAAGCCCGTGACTGACGTGACCGCATCGCATCCACCTTCCGCCGCGCGGTTGTTCTCCCTGCTCGCACTCACCGTCGCGCTTGCGTCGGGTGCCGGCTGCACGACTTACCGTGATCAGGCGCAATCCGCGACGATGCAGTGGCAGGCGGGGAATTTCCAGGGCGCGGCGCAGGAGTTCACGCGCGGCTCGAACAAGCAGCGCGATGCGATCATCTGGCGGCTCGAACAGGGCGCGGCGTTGCGCGCGTCGTGGCGGTATCTGGAGAGCAACGCCGCATTCGACGCGGCCGAGGCGCGCATCGAGCAGTTCGACGCCGGCCCGCGCGTGCACCTCGGCTCCGAGGCTGCGGCGCTCATCAGCAATCTCGCCAACCTCCCCTATGAGGGCCGCGGTTATGACCGCGTGATGCTCAACACTTACAAGGCGCTCAATCACCTCCAACTCGGCGAACCAGACAAGGCACGCGTCGAGTTCAACCGCGTCCTCAAGCGGCAGGAGGAGTCGCGCGCCTTGAAGGAGCGGCGCATCCAGCGCGCGGAGTCCGAACTCGCATCGCTCCAGCCGCCCGTGCGCGACGCCGTGCGGCAGGCGCGCGAGCATCCGCAACTCCGGACCGCGCTCGGCGGCGAGGGCGCGTTCCCCGGCCGGTTCAAGGCCGAGGGGCTCTATGTGAATCCGTTTGCGACGTGGGCTTACGGGCTGTTTCATCTCGCGCACGCGGGAGACGGCGCGGACCTCGAGCGCGCGCACAAGGCGTTCGAGCAGGCGCTCGCGGCTGCGCCCGAGAAGCGTTTCGTGAAGGCCGACCTCGACCTGGTGAAGTCCCGCATGGCCGGCCAGCCGATGCCCGCGATGACGTGGGTGGTCTTCGAAACGGGCCGCGCGCCGATGCGCGACGAGGTGAAGGTCGAGGTGCCGCTGTTCGTCACGCGACTTTCCTACATCGGCATGGCGTTTCCGAAGCTGGTTTTCCTCGAGAACTTCGCGTCGTCGCTCACCGTCACCGCGGGCGGCGTCACCGAGACCACCGGCGTGGTCGCGGACCTCGACGCCATCGTCGCGCGCGATTTCCAGGACGAACTGCCGGCGATCGTGACCAAGACACTCGTTTCCGCGGCGTTGAAGGCGACCGCGACATACACAATCAACACCGAGGCGGAGCATCGGGGCGACTTCACGGCGTTCATCGCCAAGCTCGGCACGGCGCTCACGCAGATGGCCATCAATGTCGCCGACACGCGGACGTGGACAACACTGCCCAAACAGGTGCAGATTGCCCGCGTGCCGACGCCGCCCGACCGCAAGCTCGCGCTTTACGCGCCGGCATCCGGCCAGCGCGCGGACGTGACGGTCGGCGGAGGCCGCGTCAACATCGTCTTCGTCAAATCCATCACCCCGAACACGCCGATGCTTGTCTCGCACGCGACCCTTCCATGAACGCCACGACTCCCCTGCTCGCCGCATTCGCCGTGCTCGTGCTCGCGGGCTGCCGCAGCACCGGCGTCAACACCGTCGAGCGCGCGCAGACCGTCGGCGAGCGCCACCTCGTCTCCGACAAACGGGTCATCACGGATCGCAGCCTCAACCGCGCGGTGCGGATCATCGGTTTGTCCGAGGGCGCGACACCGGACGGCTTCATCAAGGTGCAGGTCGAGGTGCACAACACCGGCCCGTGGAAGAAGAGCTTCAGCTACAAAGTGGAGTGGTTCGATGCGAACGGGGTGCTCGTGGACACGCCGGCCAGCACGTCGATCACCCGGCAGATTGAGGGCGGCGAAGCGCTCTTCCTGACCGCGGTCGCGCCGAACGCCACCGCGAAGGATTTTCGATTCAAGTTCATGGAAACGCCGTGACCTGGAGCGTGGTGCGCGGGGCGTGAAGAGGCGGACCGCGTTCGGTTCTTCACGCGCCACGCGCCACGCGCCACGCAGAATTACAAACCAGAAACCCGAAACTCGAAACCATCCCAACCATGAAATCTCCCCTCCTGCTCACTACCGCCGTGGCCGTGCTGCTCGTGGCTTGCGCCACCGGCAAAGTCTCGCGCATCGAGCCGACCGGCGAGCGCGCGGTCACCACCGCGGGCGGCATTGACATCAAGGACTGGCTCACGGCGTCCGAGGCGATGATCCAGTCGCTGCTGAGCTCCGGTCGCATCGTGACGCCACCCGACTCGGCGGCGGTCATGGCCATCAGCCGCATCGCGAACAACACGACGCAGCAGGTGGACACCGACCTGCTCGTGAAGAACATCCGCATCGCGCTGAACAAGAGCGGGAAGATCGTCACCACCACGACCGTCGGCCTCGGCGGCACGGCCGAGGACCCGCTCGCGAAGGAGCTGGCCGCCAAGCGCGCCGCCGCCGGCGGGCCGAACCGCGTCCCCGACCCGAGCTACACGCTGTCCGGAAAGATCCTCGAAAACCGGCAGCAACAGGGCAACGCGAAGACGACCTCCTATGTCTTCCAACTGTCGCTCACGGATGTGAACGGCATCGCGGTCTGGGAGGATCAGAAAATCATCTCGAAGTATTCGAAGCGGACGTTCCTCGGACTGTGAGTTGCGCCTGACGGCGCGGCCGCCGGCCGTTACTCCAGCCGCGTGCGGCCGGCGTAGCCCGATTCGAGGTCGTGCCAGAACTCGATGTCTTCCTCGCCTTCCTCCCAGCACAGGAAGACTTCCTTGCCGCCGACGATGCCCGGGAAGTCCACCAGGCCGCGGTCGAGGTCCTTCACCTCGATTTCCCGGGAATGAAACTCGCGCAGGATGTCGCGCAAGTCAGCCAAGGCGCGGACCCAGCGATTGGCCAGGTCACCGCCCACGTCGGCCCCGCCGCGGAGCAATCCCCCGACGCGGTCTTCGAGCCGCAGGTAGTCCTCGCGCGCCTTCCGCGCCTTCACGAGCCACTGGCTGACCTTCGGGAGAAGTTCCCGCGCCTCGGCGATGGTGTAGTGATGCTTGAATCGGAAGGGCACGGAGCGTGAAGGTGTGGAGTGCGTCGTCGGCGGCTGGAAACGGCCCGGTGTGCTCGCTCCACGCAGGAGCGTTCCCGCGTCTCACGGATCACTTCACTGCTTTCCCGGGTCGGCAAGCTTCTTCTTGATGTCGGCGTTGTCGGGTTCGATGGAGAGGGCCTTGGTCCAGTGCTCGCGGGCCTTGGCGGGTTGGTTGAGCGCGAGATACACGTCGCCGATATGGTCGAAGATCGTGGCGTCGGGTTCCTTCAAGTGCTGCGCGGACTTGATCAGCCAGTCGAGGGCTTCCTTGTGCTTGCCGAGCTTGAAGAGCACCCAGCCGAGGCTGTCGAGGAAGGCGGCGTTTTCGGGTTCCTGCTTCACCGCCTGCTCGATCATCACCCTGGCGCGGTCGAGGTTCACGCCGCGTTCGGCCCACATGTAGCCGAGGTAGTTGAGTGCCTCGGCGAAGTCGGGTTGCAGCTTGAGGCTCATCTCGAAGTAGCGCTCGGCTTCGGAGATGTTCTTGTTGCGCTCGTGCGCGGCCCCGAGCTGGAAGTAGAACGCATGCGTGAGGCGCGCCGGTTCGTCTTTCGTTGCGATCGCCTCGGCCTTCGTGAGGTGCGTGGCGGATTTCGCGTAGTCCTTCAGCCGGCTGTGCGCCAGTCCGCTGTAGAATTCGAGGATGAAACTCTCCGGAAACCGCGTCCGCGCGCGCGCGAGCACCTCCAGGACTTCCTTCGTCTTGTCCTGTGCGAAGCGCACGGAAACCAACTCCCAGTAGGCCTGCTCCATCGTCGGGTCGAGCCGGAGCGCCTGCTCGAAGAGTCCCGCCGCCTTGTCGTAGTCTTTCTGCTCGTGCGCGATGGCGCCGAGGAAGAAGTGCGCCTGCGGATTGTTGGGAGCCTGGCGCAGCACACCTTCGAGCTGCTCGGTGGCCGCCTTGTGGTCGTTGCCGCGCAGGTAGAGGTCGATGAGCCGCTCGCGCAATGCGGGCTGGTTGGGGAAGCGCTTCAGCAAGCCGGAGTAGAGGTCCGCCGCCTTGGAGAATTCCCCCGCGAGCCGGTAGTTTTCCGCGAGCCGCTGGATGGTCGCGGGCGACGTGGGCTGAAGCTTCACGGCGTCCTCCACCACCGAGAGAATCCGCGGCTTGACGACGTCGATCTTCGCCGCGTTCGCGCGGAGCCATGTGCCGTAAAGGTCCGCGACGTCGGTGAGCGGCCCGAGGCCGTTCGCGATCTTCGCCGCCTCGTCGATTACCTTCAGCGCATCCTGCGGGCGGTTCGCCTGCAGGTGAACCTGGGCGGCGGTCTGCCAGCCCTGGAAGTGCTTCGGGTCTTTCTTGATCGCGATGCGGCTCGCGGCGAGCGCCTCGTCGAGCTGGCCGGCTTGCGCGAGCGCGACGCCGAGCATCGCGTCAATCGCGGCGCTGGCCGTGGGCTGCCGGGCCGCCCGGCGCAGGAGCGCGAGCACCTTGTCGGATGATGGCTCGTTGCGCTTGCGGATGAGCTGGCGGGCGACGTCGAGCACGAGTTCCTCGTTTGCCGGGTCGCTGATGGCCGCGAGCATGAACTCCTCGAGCGCGGCGTCCGGCTTCTTCTGGAGCTCGAAGCTCACGCCGGCCGCGTAGTGTGCGAGCGCCTGCGCGCGTTGTTCAATCTGCTCCGCGATGGAAGGCCCGGCGGTTGCCGGTGCGGGTGCAGGCTTCGCCTTTGCCGCCTGCCTGGCGGCAGGCATCGCCGCACCGGAAGCCCCGGAAGAATCCGCCGGTCCCGGCGAGGCGCACCCGCACCAAAGCGCGAGCGCGCACGCAAGCGCGGTGCAGGTCGATTGGATGGGCCGCCGCATGGGCATGGGAATCCCGGCCTGGCGCCCTCGCGGGAGCCGGGCCGGCGTGGCGCGGCAGGAGGCTTGCGCCTACTTCTGCCAGGTGCGCTTCTTGTGACGATGCTGGCGGAGCTTCTTCCGCCGCTTGTGTTTGTTGATCTTCGCCTTGCGGCGTTTCTTCAGTGAACCCATAGCGTTTTTTGAACGGCGCTCAATATACTACCTTGTTCAGAGGATACTCAATGATTCCTTCCGCGCCCGCCGCCTTGAGCTGCGGGATGAGTTCGCGCACGACCCGCTCGTCGATGATCGTCTCGACGGCGACCCAGCCGGGCTGGCTCAACTGCGAGATGGTCGGGTTGCGCAGCGCGGGCAGGCTCGCGAGCAGCGCGGCGAGGTTCTTCTGCGCGATGTTCATCTTCAGCCCGACCTTCGACTCGGCCTCGAGCGCGCCGCGCAGCAGCAGCGCGAGCGTCTCGACCTTGCGCCGCTTCCACGCGTCTTTCCACGATTCGTGGTTGGCGATGAGCCGCGGCGTGGAGGTCAGCAGCGTGTCCACGATGCGCAGGTTGTTCGCGCGAAGCGACGACCCGGTCTCCGTGACCTCGACGATGGCGTCCACAAGCTCGTGCGCCTTCACCTCGGTCGCGCCCCACGAGAACTCGACCTCGGCCTTGACCTTGTGCTTGCGCAGATAGCTGCGCGTGAGCCGCACGACCTCGGTGGCGATGCGCTTGCCTTGGAGATCCTTCACGGACTTGACCGGCGAATTCTCCGGGACGCACAGCACCCACTTCGTCGGCTTGCGGCTGACCTTGCTGAAGATGAACTCGCCGACCTCATGGACCTTGGAGCCGTTTTCGACGATCCAGTCGTGCCCGGTGATGCCCGCGTCGAGGTAGCCGTGCTCGACGTATCGGCTGATTTCCTGCGCGCGAATCAGGCGGACTTGCAGCTCCTCGTCGTCCACGTAGGGGATGTAGGAGCGTCCGCTGGCGTGGATGTTGAATCCGGCCTTGGCGAACTTCTCGAGTGTGGCGTCCTGCAGGCTGCCCTTGGGCAGGCCGAGGCGGAGGACGGGCTTCTTGCTGCTCATCGTTGTAGTGCGTGTCGCGCTTCGCGCACGGTCGGGAACACGTCCGGGCGGACGCTTTCACGCGCGTCACCGGGTTGATTTGCCAGCGACGGCGAGGCAACGCCAACTTTTTCTTTCCGATTTCATGCCAGATTCGCCCGGCCGGGCGTGGAATCGGCTCTTGCTCGCGGAAGCCTCGTCTGTCCGGAAGGGAATTGGAACGGCCTGAATCGAGATCACGGCCTACGCGGAAACCGTGTCCCCGCTGTGGAAGAAGTGAAGCCACTTCGCCGTGACCGGCTTGCCAAAGGTGCGTTCCAGCGCCAGCGCGTAGAGGCCGGGTTGCGAGGAGTGCTCGCGGACTTTGGCCATCAACCCGCCTGGATCGAACCGGTCGGTCTTGAAATCCAGCAACCACAACTCGCCCTCGAGCACCACGAGCAAGTCCACCTTGCCCTGCACGACCATGAACTCGTCCGCTGCGAGCGCAGACTTCGGCGCGAGCGCTGGAAACCGCGCGAGGTCAGCGGGCGAGAGCCGGGCCGTGAACTCCAGTTCGCGCCGCACGTGTTTACGATGCACGAGAATCCTGCGGCCCACTTCTGAACTCCAAAAAGCCGCCAGCGCCGCGAAGTCGAGCGCTCCGGCCTGCGCGTCCGTCAGCGCGCCGTCCGCCACCAACCGCGCCGCCTCCGTCCGCAACCCCGCCTCGCTGTCCGTGCGCCCAAGGTCGACGCGCTGCTGGAACAAGTGATGCGCCGTCCCGCGTTCCGCCGCGGACAGCTTGTCAGGTCCCTTTCCCTCCGCATCCGCACTGAACACTGAACGCTGAACACTGAATCCTCCTGCCCCCGGCCATTCCCTCGCCTCTTCGACCTCCATCGCGCGCCTGCGCAGCGCCGACACGCTCGTCTTCGCCGGCTCGCGCGCCGCTCCGTCGAAGTCGTAGGTCCATTCCAGCCTGCCCCGAAGCGCGGCGCACTGCCCGGCATCCGGTTCAATCCCGGCGGTGGATTCACTCGCCGGTCTGCTCGCTGCCACGGCGGCGGTCGCGCCGGCCGACAGGCTCGCGTCGTCATGCCACGCCCACGAGAGCAGCGGGGTCTCGCCGCGCGGATTCCCGAGTCCATCCGCCGCGGTCGCGTGGCGGCGCAGCCAGAGCAGCACCCAGGCGAGCGGATTTCGCGCCTTGAGCAACTCGCGCTCGCCCACGAAGGGCGAGGGTTCGTGTGTGCGCAATCCGGCGAGCTGGTCGGCCCTCAACCGCGGCAGCGTGCCCGTGAGCACGAGCCGGTCGCGCGCGCGAGTGAACGCCACGTAGAGCAGGCGCAATTCTTCGCCGAACCCCTCCCGCTCGGCGCAGGCGTTCGCGAGCCACCACGCCGTGCTTGGGTAGCGGCCCTCGGTGTGCGGCGGCGTCACCTTCGGACACACGCCGAGCGCCGCATCGAGCAGCACGTCGCGCCGCGCGGAGTCCATGTTGAACAGCTTGCCGAGGTCCGCGACCACAACCACCGGGAACTCCAGCCCCTTGCTCTGGTGGATGCTCATCAGCCGCACGGCGTCGGTGGCCGAGGGCGCCGCGGGTTCGCGCTGGATTTCCTCGTCCTCCTGATCGCGCACGAATCGCAGGAAGCGGAACACGCCCTGCCGCTGCCACGGGTCGAACTGCCGCGCGAGATCGAGCAACCGTCTCATGTTCGCGACGCGTTCGGGGCCCCGCTCGCCGGCGAGCGTGAGCGCCTCAAAGTGCGTCTCGGCCAGCGCCGCCTCGAGGCAATCCGTGAGCGACGCGTGGCGGAGCATCTCGCGCCACGCCGTGACGCGCGCTGTGAACCACCGGCACTTGGACTGCGCTGACTGCCGCGTGACGCGTGGTGCGTGGTGCGTGGGCGCCGGAACGCCCGCGGGAGCCGTCGTCCCAACCGAACACTTCTTCACCGCGTCCCACAGCGACTCATGCCGCCGCCCCGCGCGCACCTCGACCAGTTCCTCCAGCGACATCGCGACCAGCGGCGAGCGCAGCACTGCGAGCAGCGGGATGTCCTGATGCGGGTTGTCGAGCACGCGCAGCAGCGACACGAGATCCACGACCTCCTGCGCGTCCCAAAACCCGCCGCGCTCGGCGAGCAGCGGCACGCCCGCGGCGTGGAACTCCTGCGCGAACGTTTCGACCTTGCCGGCCGGCGCGCGCAGCAGCACCGCCATGTCGCGCCATTCCACGTTGCGGAACCCGCCTCCGGATTTGCCCCAGACTTGCAGGCGGCCCTCGTGAAGCTCGCGGAGCCGCCGCGCCACGAGACGCGCCTCGCGTTGCGTCGCCGGCAGGTCCGCAAGCTCCGCGACTGATTCATCCGCATCATCGCCGTCGCCGCTGTCGAGCTGGTTCGGCAACACGTGCAACTCCACGCGCGCTGCGGCGTCGGATTTGATCGAAAGCCCCGCGCGGCTGCCCGGCAGCGCGAACTTCAGCTCCGCATCCGAATCGTAGTCCACGCCGCCGACACTCTTGCGCAGCAGCGGCGAGAAGAACGCGTTGACGAAGTGCAGCAGCGCCTCATGGCTGCGGAAGTTGTCCGAAAGCGGGATGCGCTGGCCGGGCGCGCCGGCGGGTTTCCACGCCTCCCCGTAGTCGGCGAAGATTTTGGGCTCGGCGCGCCGGAACCGGTAAATGCTCTGCTTCACGTCGCCGACGAGAAAGCGGTTCGCGTCCGCGCCGTCGCGGCTGAGCGCGCGGAGGATGGCGTCCTGCGCGGCGTTGATGTCCTGGCACTCGTCCACGAACACGTGATCGAGCCGCTCGCGCCAGCGCCGCGCGGTCGCGGTCGGCTCGCCGCGTTCGTCGAGGAGCAGTTTGAGCGAAAGCTGTTCGAGGTCTGCGAAGTCCACGCCCCCAAGCTCGCGCTTGGCGCGGGTGTAGTTCGCGGTGAACTCTTGCGCCAATCGCACCAGCGTTACCATGTGCGGGCGGGTCCACGACCAGTCCTGGTCGAGGGCGGTTTGCCCGTGGTGCGGTTCGTCTCCCGTCGCGGCGCGACCGGCCGCACTCGCGGTGAGAGGCTCGGCAAGTTCGCGCAGCAGCGCGGCGTCGTCGAAGAACTTGTCGATGGGGCCGCGCACTTTGCCCTTCACCCTGTGCCACCCGTTTTCGTTTGCGTCCACGGCTCCGATCTCGCGCAGACACGACAGCGACTCGTCAGACGTCGGCCCGGCCGGAAGTCGCCGCAGCACCTCCGCCGCGGCTTTCACGTTCGGGTTCTCCGAAAGCGGATCGACCGCATCGCGCCAGCGATTGCGCCACACGGCGACGGCTTTCACGAAACACGCGCGCCAGTCATCCGGCTGTTCCCGGCTGAACGACGCGGCTTGCGCGTCGAGCCACTGCTGCGGGTGAGGGAGCGTCTGCGTGAAGCGATGCAAATCGCGCACGAGCTCGCGGACCGGTTCGTCGGAGCCGCAGCCGAGTCGGCGCACGAGCGCGTGCACGGCTTGCGAGGCGGCTTCGCGGGACGCGTAGTGCCGGTCGAGGAGTTCGTCGAGCGTTTCGTGCGCGAGCGGGCGCGTGTGCTCGTCGTCGAGCACGCGCACGTCGGGGTCGAGTTGCAGTTCGTGAAAGTGCTCGCGGATGAGCCGGAGGCAGAATCCATGCAGCGTCGAGATGTGCGCGGTTTCGAGCAGCGCCAGTTGTCGCGCCGCGCGCTCGCCGTCGGTGGCGGCGCCAGACTTCTTCTCAAGCGCTTCGCGCAATCGCTGCCGCATTTCGGCGGCCGCGGCCTCGGTGAAGGTCGCCATCAGGATGCGGTCGAGCGACGCGTCCTCGTCGAGCACGAGGCGGATGCACCGCTCGACCAGCGTGCTGGTCTTGCCCGTGCCCGCGCCGGCGGAGACGAGCACGTTGCCGCGCGCGGCGATGGCGCGCTGTTGGGATGAGGTGGGTTCGCTCATCGCTTCTTCGTGGGTGGGGCGGCGGGCGGTTGCGGCGGCGCGGCGAGCGCACGATACGGCTGCAGCCACGGGTCGAATCGGCAGGCGGGCTTGAACTTGCACCAGTCGCACGCCGTCTCCGTGACCGTCCGATACGGGCTGACTCGAAATTCTCCGGCGAAGATGCTGTTGCCGAATGAGGCGAGTTTCGCGCGCACGTGGTCGAGTTGCGCGCGAAAGTCCGTCGAAAGGATGGCGTCGTTGCCGCGTCTGCTGAGGCTCCCATCCTTGTTGTAGCTGAAGCGGAACTGCTCGCCCTTCGTTGCGCCGGGCCGCGTGTCGAACTTCCTCACGAGCGTCTCGTCGAAGCGCCCCGTGTGCTGGAAGCCGCCCATCTCCACGCCGATGCCCGCGACGGTCGCCGCCCGTGATGCGGACTTGCCGCGCTCCACGCGCAGCGGCACGTAGAACACACCCGCGGGCCGGACCTGATCCCCGCCGAACGGGTTGGAACCGCCCGATTCCGCGAGCGTCACAAGATACGCGAGGAGCTGGATTTCGAGCCCGTTGAACACTCGCACCGCGTCGAGCTTGCGGGCCGACGACTTGTAATCGAGCACGGCCGCCCATGTGACCTTCGCGTCGCTGTCCACGCAAACGTCCACGCGGTCCACCTTGCCGGTGAGCTTCAAGCACCGCCCGCCGTCGAGCTCGAGTTTGAGTGCCGGCAGGTCTTTCGTGTCGCCAAACTCCACTTCAGCAGCGGCGGGATTGAAATCATTCTGCCGCGCCCACTGGACGAGCACGCGGATGAGGCGCTGAAGTTGCGCGACCTTGAGCTGGCCGATGAACCCGGCGGTGGCGTCCTGCGTGAAGAGCGAGCCCTGAAATTCCGCGAGCAGGGTCGTGGCGATGCGGCCCATCTCGGCGGCGGCATCGTCTGCGGCCCAATCGCGCCACTGCTTCCCGCTCGCGACGGTCGCCCTGTGGAAGCGTTCCATCGCCTCGTGCATGAAGGAGCCGAGCCG
Source organism: Verrucomicrobiota bacterium (assembly GCA_016871675.1). NCBI lineage: Bacteria > Pseudomonadati > Verrucomicrobiota > Verrucomicrobiota bacterium. The sequence continues at coordinate 8,769 of VHCN01000005.1, read as the reverse complement.
CGTCGGGTCGACGACGAGTTCGTCGCGCTCCTTCGCCCGCAAGCCGCGGGACGCGAGAAAGCGGAACGGGCATGCGGCGTAGTCTTCGAGCGCGCTGACGGAGGTGAGCAGTTCGCGGCCGAACAGGCGCTCGATGGCGTCCGAGGAGAGCGACTCGGCGGCGCAGGCGCGCCGTTGCGCGGACTTGGCGAGCGGATCGTGGAAGCAGCCGAGATCGGCGAGCGAGAGCAGCGCGGGAGGCGCTGCGCAGGCTCCGGGCCCGGCATCCAGCGCGGCGACGAGCGGCGCGACGACTTCGCTCGGATGAACCGCGTCCGGCCACGCGGGCTCGGGAGCTTGCTGGACTGTGACCGACGGCAGCACGCGCGAGACGTGCGCCAGCAGTGGGGACGGGTTGAGTTCCTTGCCATTCGCGTCGCGCCGGGCGCAGGTGAGCCGAAGGCGTTCAGCCGGGCGCGTGAACGCGATGTAGCCGAGGTAACGCTCATGGCCGTGGCGCGGGCGCGGGCTGAGCGAGAGGCGGCCGTCCAGCTTGTCGAGTTCATCGCGCTCGGACTCGGTGAGCAGCGGGCTCGCGCCGGGGGGCGAAGGAAACTGCCCTTCGTTGAGGCCGAGCACGACGACGAGCTTGAGGTCGGGATTGCGCGCGCGGTCCACGGCGCCGACGAGCACCTGATCGAGCGTCGGCGGCACGACGCCGATGGTCAGCCCGCCGAGCCCGGCCTCGAGAATAGGCAGCCAGTCACGCAGCGGTCGGGCGCTCGCGGCACCGGCGAAGGCGAGTTCGAGATTTGAGAGCCAGGACTGGAGCTGACGCCAGACGGTCAGGTGAATTGCCGATTGCTGATGGCCGAGTGCCGACCGGGGCGGGGCGGCCTGCCACAGCTCGAGTTTCTCGACGACGTTCAGTTGTTTCCACAAATCTCGCAGCGACGCCGCGACTTGGGAGCCGGTCGGGGAACCGGCGAGCGCGTCGCGCAGTGTGACGAACGGGGGCGTGAGGCGTTGACGGCATTCTTCGCCGAAACTGTGTTGCGGGTCGGTCGCTTCGCCGGGCAGTGGAGACAGCCACTTGTCGCCCTGCCAGCCGCGCGCGAGGGCAAGTGTTTCGAGGCGGTCCACGCCGTTGTCGTCCGCGATGGCGAGGCCGGTCTTGAGCGCCGCAAACCAATCCTCGTGACGCCAGCCGAAGGCGGCGGTGCGCAGCGCGGCGCGCGTGAGTTCGGCGAGCGGGTGGTGCGACGCGGATTCGCGGCGGTCGAGAAAATGCGGGATGCCGTAGCGCGTGAAGACGCGGCTGATCACGGCGTGATGGGAATCGAGCGAGCGCGCCAGCACCGCGCAGTCGCGGTAGCGTCCGCCGCGCTGGACGTGCTGGAGGATTTCGCGCGCGGCGAGCGACGCCTCCGCTTCGGGGTCGGCGCAAGCGACGGCGCGGATGGAATCAGCCGCGTCCGGCGCGCGGCCGGGGGCGGGCCGGAGCCAGTGTTCCTCGAGGTGCGCGAGCGCGGCGCATCGTTTGAAACGGCCGCACGCAGGGTCGCGAGCGAGCACGAGAGTGCGGACCGCGCAGTGCGGTTCAGCCGCGAGCCGTTCGCGGCAGCGGATCACCGTGCGGCCGACGATGGACCACGTGGAAAGCCAGTCGGGGTCGTCGCGCGGGTCGTCCGCGATGCAGAAGGCGAGCGTGGCGCGTTCGCAGAATGGCGCGAGCGCGGCGAGGAGGTCGAGTTCCTGCGGCGCCATCTCGGCGAAGCCGTCGAGCCACAGGCGCGGAATGCGGAATGGCGGTTCTGGGGCGGCTTTTCGGAGGGCGACGGTGGCGAGGTCGAGGAGCGAGTCGGCGTCGTGGAGACGCGCGTGATCGAGCCAGCCGCGATAGGCTCGAAGCAGCGTGGCGAGGTCGGCGAGTTTCGCGCCGAGAGTCGGCGGGCACTTCGCACCGAGTGTGCGGAGGTCTTCGGGCGCGAGCTGGTGCCGCTGGAGTTCGCGAAGCAGCGCGCTGAGCTGCCGCGCGAAGCCGGGCAGTCGCGCGGTGGCGCGGAAGAGATTCAGGTCCCCGTGGCGTTGGGCGAGGATGGCGCGCAGGACCATGAGCCGGCCTTCCTCGTCGATCAGCGGCGGTTGCGGCCGGCCGAGTTGGTCGAGCGCCCACTCGGCGAGTCGCTCGAAGGAAAGGATGTGCAGTCGGGTGAAGCCGGCGGGCGCGCCGGGAGCGGCGGGGTCGAGCACCTGGCGCTCGAGTTGAAATGTGGCCTGCTTGGGGGCGAGGAAAACCAGCGGCGGGCCGTCCGGAGCGGCGTGGAGCGCGGTGCGAACCTCCACGAGGCAGCGGTGCGTCTTGCCGCTGCCGGCGGGGCCGAGGAGGAACGTGGCGTCCACGACCGCATCGTTGCGAAGTGGGGCGGCGTCGTGAAGCGATTTATCGGGAAATAGTCTCCGGGGTGGGACGGCGGTTGGCTGGGAGGGAGTGCGTCGCGCGAATGGGGAGTCCGTTCAGCCGGCGTTTGGATAGGAGCCGAGCACTTTCACGAAGCTGCAGTGTTCGCCGAGCAAGGCGAGCGTCTTGGCGAGCTTGCGGTCGCTGGCATGACCGTCGCAGTCCACGAAGAAGAAATACTCCCACGCCTTCCGCTTGCTCGGGCGGCTTTCGATCTTGGTCATGTTGATTCGGAAGCGGCGGAACGGCGCGAGTGCGCGGTGCAGCGCACCGACCTGGTCGGCAATGCTGAACATCACGCTGGTGCGGTCGCGTCCGGTGGCCGGGCCGCACCTGCGGCCGAGCACGAGGAAGCGCGTGGCGTTGGCGGCATTGTCCTGGATGTCGTGCTCGAGGACGGGAAGGCCGTATTTCTCCGCGGCGAGCAGGCCGGCGATGGCGCCGCTGCGCCGGCCGGCGCGGGCGAGTTCGGCGGATCGGGCGTTCGAGGACGTCTCGATGAGCTCGGCGTGCGGGAAACTCTTGTGCACCCACGAGCGGCACTGCGCGAGCGTCTGCGGATGGACGAAGAGCTTCTTGATGTCGCGGCGCGACGTGCGGCTCACGAGGCAGTGTGAGATGGGCAGGACGATTTGCGCGACGATCTTGAGGTCGCTGTCCACAAACATGTCGAGCGTGTGCGTGACGACGCCCTCGGTGGAATTCTCGACGGGCACCACGCCGTAATCGGCGCGGCCCTTGGCGACTTCGCTGAAGACGTCGGCGATGGTTTTCTGCGCGATGTAACCAAGGCTCGAGCCGAAGCGCTGGATGGCGGCCTGGTGCGTGAACGTCGCCTCCGGGCCGAGGTAGGCGATGTGCATGGATTTCTCGAGCGCGAGCGCGCCGGACATGACTTCGCGATAAATGGCGCGGAGCGAGTCGTTCGTGATCGGCCCCTTGTTCAAGCGGGCGACGCGCTGCAAGACCTGTCGCTCGCGATGCGGCGCGTAGATTTCTTCGCCCGCCCTGCGCTTGGCTTCGCCGATTTCGAGCACGTGCCGGGTGCGGTCATTGAGCAGACCGACAATCTTGAGGTCGAGCGAGTCAATGGCCTTGCGATGCTCCGGAATGGTCATGGGCGCGAGCATGGCAGATCGGGTGTTGGAAGGGTAGCTGAACTGCAGGACGCGGCGGATGCCTACATTCAACTTGTCGGAGCAGGGGCCTTGTGTATGGTCGGCTTGTGCCGACCCTGAGGAAACAGGACCCGAACGTTTCCCCCCAACGCCGCGCCGCCGAGGCCACGATGGCCCGACTCAAGCAGACACTTGAGACGGAAGCCGGCCGCGGCTACGTGACGATCGACCATTTCCTGAACGTCCGCGGCAACCCGTCGGCGCAGGGCGAAGGCGGTGTGGTCATGCCGAGCACCGACCCGGGCACGGGCTTTTACAACGTCGGTGAGATTGTGGCCATGGGGGGCATGGGCGCGATCATCCGCGCCACGGACCGCAATCTTGAGCGGACGGTGGCGATGAAGATCATGCTCAACAGCGCCAACGCGTCCGAGACGAGCATCGTCCACTTCATCGCCGAGGCGAAGATCACCGGCCAGCTTGAGCATCCGAACATCGTGCCGCTGCACGACATGGGTGTGGCGGCCGACGGCACGATCTACTACACGATGAAGCTCATCGAGGGGACGACCCTCCGTGAGATCCTGCAGGAGATTCGCGCGGGCAACCGGGAGATGGCGATGCGCTATCCACTCGACCGGTTGCTGGAGATTTTCCAGAAGGTCTGCGACGGCATGTCTTACGCGCACTCGCGACGCGTGGTGCACCGCGACCTCAAGCCCGACAACATCATGGTCGGCGCGTTCGGCGAGGTGCTCATCCTCGACTGGGGCATCGCGAAGGTGCTCACAGGCGCACCCGCGACCGACGAGTCCGGCGGCCCGGTGCAGGAAGGCATCGGTGACATGCCCGAAGCGCCCGCGGGCCAGTTCGCGACGATGGAGGGTCAGGTCAAGGGCACGCCAAACTACATGGCGCCCGAGCAAGCCGAAGGCCGCATCAGCGCCATCGACGAGCGCACCGACATCTACGCGATGGGCGGAATCCTTTACACCATCCTCACGCTCTACCCGCCCATCGTCGGCACGACCGTGCAGGAAATCCTGGCCAAGGTCACGTCCGGCGACATCACGGCGCCGACGGTCTTCAACCAGACGCAGACCGGCGGCAAGGCCAAGGCGAAGGCCGGCAAGCCCGAGCCGCCGTTGCCGTTGCTCGACCTCATCCATCTGCCTGACAAGAAAATCCCGCCGGCTCTTTCCGCCGTGGCGATGAAGGCCATGTCGCTGGACATGGACCAGCGCTACCAGGACCTGAATGAGTTTCAGGGCGAGATCCGGCGTTACCTCGGAGGCTTCGCGACGAGCGCCGAGGACGCGGGCGCGTTCACGCAGATGAAGCTCGCGCTTGGGCGCTACAAGAAGGAAATCGCGATCTCGGCGGTATTCCTCATCCTTGCTGCATTGATCGGCGTCTACGCGGTCGGGCGGGTCATCCTTTTCAGCAAGGAAGCCGAAAAAGCCAAGAACGAGGCCGTGGCCAAACTTGACGAATTGCGGGCCACGGCGCCGACATTCCTCGCGGCGGCCAAAGCTTCCATCGAGGACTTCGCCCTGACCAATGCCCTCGACAAGATTGAGACCGCACTCAAGTTCAATCCGACCAACGCGGAGTTTCACCTCGTCAAAGGGCACATCCACCAATCGCTGCTTCAGATGTCCGAAGCACACGACGCCTATCAAAAGGCCCGCGAACTTGCGAAGAAGAGAAACCCGACGCTCGCCGACCTTGCGGAGAAGAACCGTGCCTTGAGCAGCACCCTTCGCGGCAAGAAACTCGCCGAGTCGGACTTCCGGATGCTCTACAACGAACTGCTCGCACAGAAGCGCCTGCGCGAAGCCAACGAGATGAACAAGCGCGCCGGCAAGATGGACGAGGCGGGCTTCGAGTCGTTGAAAGCGCAAATCACAAGATCGGGGTTGAAAGGCGAGTGGCTCTCGCGCGACGTCAACGGCAATCTCGAACTCAATGCCGGCGGCGCCAACACCACCGACATCGCCGGCATCCGGGGGATTCAGTTCACGACCATCAATCTCGCGAACTGCCGCAATCTGGACAACATCGGCCCGATTGACATCACCAAGCTCGAATCCCTCGACCTCTCCGGCACCAAAGTCACCGACCTTTCGCCCCTGCGCGGCGCCACCAAGCTCGTCACGCTCAACCTCTCCGGCACGACCGTCGCCGACCTGCTGCCGCTGGACAAGATTCCGCTCTCCGACCTGAACCTGAGCAACTGCCCCGCGGTGGTTGACATCAGCAAGCTCAAGGACGCAAAGCTCACGCGGCTCAATCTCTCCCGCACGCAGGTCAAGGAACTCTCGTCGCTCAAAGGCCACCCAATCGCGTGGCTCAATCTCGAGCGGTCCAAGGTGCAACAGAACGAACTCGACCAACTCAAGGGCAACGACAAGCTCACGACGCTCTTCGCCGCCGACACGGGCGTTCGGAGCATTGAGGGGCTCGCGGATGCGCCGCTTGAAATTGTGGATTTGAGGGGCACGCTCGTGAGCGACCTGAATCCGCTCAAGGGGAAGTCCATTCACACGCTGCTTCTGGAACGCTGCCGCAGCTTGAAAGAACTCAAGCCGCTCGAAGGCATGCGTTCGCTCCGGCTTCTCAGCCTCGGCAACACCGACGTGCAGGACATCAGCGCGCTGCGGGGATTGCCCCTCTCGACGCTCCGGCTCGCGAACACCCGGGTGACAGACCTGAGCCCGCTCGTCGGCATGCCGCTCGACCAGGAACTGGACCTTTCCTTCACGGCGATTGCCGACATCAACCCGCTCCGTGGCATTCCGGCGCAGACGCTGCTCCTCCACAGGACACGCGTTGCAAATCTCGATCCACTCAGCGGGCTCGCCGTGAAGACGCTGCGCCTGGACGAGTGCGACTTGATCGTGAGCCTCCTGCCCCTCGGGCAATGCACCGCGCTGGAGCGGCTCTCGCTTCCCTCAAAGCTGAGCGACAAGCCCGACATCATCCTTGCCGTGAACCAACTGCCAAATCTCAGGTCCCTCAGCTACACCGTGCCCGGCGATGACTGGGCGCGAGCCAGCACGCGCGACGCCTTCTGGAAGGAATACGACCTCCGATACCCCGGGAAGCGGCGGTAGTTGCAGGTTCAACCAGACGGCGGGTTCCCCACCTGCCCGGACTACGCGGCTTTCGGGAATTCGCTTCGATGCGCCGCGACGCGCAACGGCGGGTTCGTCACATTCGGACGCGCGGGCGAACGTGTGCGCTGGCATTGCTCGCGAATCAACACGAGCGCGCGGTTCACCGCCTCGGTGCGGATGTCCAGCGCCGGCCTGAATCTCAACGTCCGTTCACCCGACCGAAGCGCGAGCGCTCCCAACTCGTGCAGCCCGGTCCAGAAGGCGTCGCGCGTCGCGCGGTCCGGCAGGTCGAACGCCAGCATCAAACCGCGCCCGCGCGGCGCGCTCACGAACTCAAACTCCGACGCGACCGCCTGCAGGCCCAGTAGGAACTCCTCGCCGCGCACGGCCGCGTTCTCGACGAGGCGTTCCTCCTCGATGATGCGCAGGCAATGGGTCGAGCGCACCATGTCGGCAAGGTTGCCGCCCCACGTCGAGTTGATGCGTCCGGGCAGGCGGAACACGTTGTCGCGGACCTCGTCGAGCCGCGGGCCGGCCATCACGCCGCAGACCTGCACCTTCTTGCCGAACGCCAGCAGGTCGGGCACCACACCGAAATGCCCGCAGCACCACGTCTTCCCCGTGAGCCCGAGCCCGCACTGCACCTCGTCGAAGATCAGCAGCGCTTCCTGCTCGTCGCAAATCTGCCGCAGCAGCCGCAGGAACTCGGGCCGGAAATGGTTGTCGCCGCCCTCGCCCTGAATGGGCTCGATGAGCATCGCGGCGATCTCGTGCGGCCGGCGCTTGAACGCCTCGCGAATCTCCGCCTCGGCGCGCAACTCGGCGATGATGGCCGCACCCGTTCGCCTCGGTTCGGGAAGCGAGAAGTCCACGCGCGGCGCCGTGATGCGCGGCCAGTTGAACTTGGCGAAGTGCTGCACCTTCAGCGGGTCGGTGTTCGTCACGCTCAGTGTGTAGCCGCTCCGGCCGTGGAATGCGTTCGTGAAGTGGAGTATCTCCGTGCCACGCGCGCCGCGCCCCGCCGCGAGGTTTTTCCTTGTCTTCCAATCCATCGCGGCCTTCATCGCGTTTTCGACCGCGACCGCGCCGCCCTCGATGAAGAAATAGCGCTCGAGCGGCGGCAGTCCCGCGACGCGGCTGAACGTGCGGACGAACTCCGCGAACGGGACGGAGCAGACATCGGAGTTCGCGACCTTCGTCCTCGCCGCCGCGAGCAGCTCGTGGCGCACGTCGGCGCGGTCGAAACGCGGATGGTTGAAGCCGACGGGCATGGAGCCGTAGAAACCGTAGAGGTCGAGCAACCGGCGCCCGGTCACTGCGTCCACGAGTTCACTGCCGCGGCTGCGCTCGAGGTCCACGACGATGCGGAGTCCGTCCAACAGCACGTGCTTCCTCAGTTCGCGGACGACCTCGGCGGGGGAAATGGAAGCCGCGGCTGGCCGTTCCGCAGGGGCGGCATCCGGAGCGGACTGGTCCGAAGCCCTGTTCATCCTGCGCCCAACGTAGCACACAACGTGCGCGTGGCAAAACGCGGTCGGCCTGGCGGAGCAGCCTGTCCGGTGCTGCGCTACTCAAGCGCCGGTTCGTAGTTCTCCTGCGGGCGCGCGGTGAGGTTGTTCTTCATCATGATGCGGGCGCAGGCGTTGAAGCGAAGCAAGGCGTCGTCGTTGCCTGCGGGGCGGAGGGCTTCGGCCTTCTCGTAGTGCTGCATTGCCTTGGTGATGAGGTCGTGGGCGTTGAAGCCGGAGCCGGGCGCGCCATGGGCGAGCTGCGCCTTCGCCTTGCGTTCGCCGATGAGTCCCGAGTAGTAGGCCTGCTCGTAGCCGTCAGCCAGCTTCTTGACGATCTGTTCCGCTTGCGTGCCGCTCACGGCGAAGCCGCGCCCGTAGCGGTCGGTGAGCGCAAGCAGCAGCGTCACGAGCGCGCGCTGGTTGTCGGGTTCCACGCCGGGCACGTCGAGGCAGATGCTCTCGGCCTCGCAGGCTCGTTGAGCAGCCGGTAGCGCATCGCCTTCTCAAGCGCGGCGGGAATTCCGTCCTTGGAGAGCCGCTTGAGCTGAGGCATGGCGGTGCGGGTCGGGGCTAACCCTTTG